>JAGLLI010000048.1 GCA_023140595.1 Candidatus Parcubacteria bacterium | reverse complement strand
ATTTTTTTAATAATAAAATAAGAGATAAGCGCGATTATTAAAACAAGAATTAAAAAATAGCCGTTATTTGAAAAAGAAAAATTAAAAATTTCAGGCCGCGGAATTCCGGGAAGTCCCAATAGTCCGCGCGTCAAGCCAATCCAATTTAAAGCAATGGCGTAAACAACAAAAGAAAACCCAAGCGTTGCCAGCGCCAAATAATCGCCTTTTAATTTATTTGTGGCGAATGATAATAAAAATCCACAAAACATTGCCGCTATTCCAGCCAGTAAAAAACTAATCAAAAATGGAAAACCAGCCAAAGAAAGCAGGGCGGAAGTATAAGCGCCAACGCAATAAAAAGCAATATGCCCCATATTTAAAAGCCCTGCAAAACCGATTGCCAACTGCAAAGAAATCGCCAAAATCAGATAAATTCCGATTAAAATTAAGAGATGGATAAAGTAGGCTGAAAGCATAAAAATGATTTAAAATATTAAATTTATTTTGTTTGCCTAATCCCCAAAATCCCTCGTGGCATAAACAGCAGAAAAGCAAACAGAATCGTAAAAGCAATCGCGTCTTTGTACCCTGATGGCAGAAACCATATTCCAAAATTTTCAACAATGCCCAAGAGAAATGCTCCGAGAATCGCACCGTGGATTGACCCGATTCCGCCGATAACCGCGCCCGTAAAACCTTTAATCATTAAATTAGTTCCCATTGTCGGCTCTAAATTCTGTTCAAGCCCGACTAAAATTCCGGCAACGCCGGCAATGGCGGAGCCGATAATAAACGACCATGCATAAATTTTTTCAGTTGAAATTCCAACAATTTCAGCGGCTTCTTTATTGTCCGCTACCGCCCTCATTGCTTTGCCCAGTTTTGTTTTTTTCATAAAAACAAAAAGCGCGGCAAATAAAACAATAGAAACAGCGATAATTATAATTTGCAAAGGCGTGATTATTATTCCTAAAATTTCCAGTCCTTTTACGATTTTAATAAATCCGATGGTTTTAACATCAGCGCCAAAAATCAACAAAATTAAAGACTCAATAAAAATTAAAAGACCAACACTGGCAATTAATAAAATCGCCCCGCCTGATTTTCTTTTTCGCAATTTTTTATAAACAAGGGCATTCATCAGCCAGCCAAAAACGCCTGCGAAAATTATTGTTAAAATAACAGCAAGCCAAAAATTCAACCCTAATTTCGCGTAAAATAAAAACAGCGCGTAGACAGAGGCGGCTATTGTTGATCCATGCGCGAAATGCACAAATTTGCAGTTGGAATAAATTAAAGAAAATCCTGAAGCTGCCAACGCGTAAATCGCTCCGGCAATAAGCCCGTTAATTAAAAGCTGTGAAAACATATCTTGATTAAATTTAACTTTTACGGCAAATATTTTTTATACTCATCCTCTTTAGCCATTTTTTCTTTAATTTTCGGTATTTCGTTAAAAACTTTAAATATAAGCGCCAGCCAAACAATCATACCAAGACCCCACAGCAACAGCCAAAGGCGCATAGAGAGAAAAGGAAGCAATTCATAGCTAAAAAACAGCAAAAATAAGCCGATTATCAAATTGCTTAAACTAAAAAGATGCAGTTTGCTCCAAATTTTATTATATAAATTTCTTTTGCGATTTTTTAAAATCTTAAAAAAAACAGCGCCAATAAGCAAGCTTATCAAAAAAATAACAATAAGCCTAAGCGCTCCTTCAGTTAAATTACCCGGAGTCATATTGAACCAAAAACTTAATTTTAACAAATTTCCCATATCTATATTTCATGCAGCACGTATTACGCAACACCTGCCATATAATTAATTTTTATTTTTATAAATATTAGCTGTTTTTTAAAAATATTGCAAATTATATTTATATTTTCTCAAAAATCACGCCATAATGATATTGTCCGGCAATAAATTCATCAATCAATTTTAAGCCCAGTTTGCCTGCTTCATGAATTAAAGAATCTTTTTTTACTCTTTCATTCATGGGCGGGCCAAAGGGAGTATTTGCGCTTTGCCATTCAACTATTATTAATTTGCCGCCCTGCTTTAACATACGTACAGATTCTCTGGTTATTTCCGCTCGCTTATGCGATAAATACAAAGTATTAAGCAGCATAGCCGCGTCCAAGCTGCTCGATTCAATTTTTGTTGCTTTAAATACTTCCAAATCGCTCCAAACTGTTTCAATATTTTTAAAATTCTCAAGCTTAATTCTTCGCTTAATCGTATCCAACGCCATTTTTAAAATATCAACCGCGTAAACCTTGCCGCGCTTGCCAACTGTTTTTGCCAAAGGAAAAACAAAATGCCCTAACGTTCCGCAACCCAAATCAGCAACTTGCATGCCTTCCGCGATTTGCGCTTTTTCCAAAATATGATTTGCATCAATTAATATTCCGCCGCCGGTTATTTTATACATAAATGCATTTAATTGTTTATTAACTTGCTTTAATTATAGTTTATTTATTGTTAAGAATCAAGGAAGCCGCCACCGGCTTAAAACTTTTTCTATGCATTGGACAGGAACCATGCCTCTGTAAAGCCTCCATGTGCAGTTTAGTACCATAGCCTTTATGTTTATCAAAACCGTATTGCGGATATTTTTCATGCAATTCCAGCATTATTTCGTCTCTCTTTACTTTCGCGATAATTGACGCGGCGGCGATGCTTAGCGACAGATTATCACCGTTGATTATCGCTTTTTGTTTTATGCTAATATTTGGAATTCCAAACTTACCATCTGTTAATATAAAATCCGGCTTTTGTTTAAGCGCGCCAATTGCTTTTTTCATTGCCAAAAACGTGGCTTGCAAAATATTTATTCTGTCAATTGTAGCGTGATCGCAAATACCGATTCCGACTTCTGTAAAAGACGCGAAAATCACATCTACTAATTTTTCCCTTTTAACAGCGCTTAACTTTTTTGAATCCTTTATTTCTTGAGTTTCTTTATTTATTTTAAAATTCGCGTCCAAAACCACGCAAGCCGCCACTACCGGACCGGCTAACGGCCCGCGGCCTGCCTCGTCAATTCCGCCGATAAATTTAGCGCCTTTTTGAAATAATGTTTTTTCCAGTTTTAAATTTGGCATTTTTGTGAAATTAATAATATAGCACATTCTATGGAATGTGCTAAAAATTTTATTTTTATAAATACATAATTATATTTTACAATCCACCATACTTTTAGTCAATATTGTCAAATATTCTACCTTTGCTATAATAATATTGTAATATCTTAAATATTTAAAACAAAACCTTTTATGCCGAAAAATCAATCATCGGAATTAAGAAAAGCCTATCTTTTAAATAAACGTGTTTTAATTACGCCCGGACGGGCAAGTCGGCCGAAAGATATTCGCGAGCAAACTATAATCAAACGTACAGGAGATTGTCCTTTTTGTCCGAAAAATATTGACTCCAAAATTATTGTTGATAAAATAGAAAAAGGCGGAAAATGGCAGACAATCAGCATAAAAAATATTTTTCCGGCGGTGAAGCTTGATAATGACAAGGCTTATGGCACGCAAGAAGTAATTATTGAATGCAGGGACCATATTAAAGAAATGGCTGACTTAAGCGAGGGGGAAATCGAAAATATTTTACGCATGTATGCCAAGCGCACGCTTGCTTTAAATAAAAATAAAAAACTGGATTATATTTTATGCTTTAAAAACCAAGGCTCAAAAGCCGGCGCCTCCATTGTTCACGCCCATTCACAGATTTTCGCGACAAATATTCTGCCGCCGGATATTCGCGAAGAATTAACGCTTGCCAAAAATTACCGAAATGAACACAAAAGCTGTCCGTATTGCGATATAATTAAAAAAGAAATAAAGTCAAAAAGAAAAATCTTTGAAGACAAATTCGTGTCTGCGTTTGCTCCTTATGCCAGTGAATACCATTATGAAGCATGGGTATTTACTAAAAGGCATTTGGACAACATCACCAAACTTAACGACAAAGAATTTAAATCATTTGCCAAATGTTTAAAAATAATATTAACTAAACTACAAGCCTTGGATTTGTCGTTTAACTTTTTTTTACATCAAATAATTTCCGACCATAACCAGCATTTTTATTTAAAAATCCAACCGCGCGATAGCATTTGGGCAGGCATTGAGCTTGGATCCGGTCTGGTAATTAATTCGGTAGCGCCGGAAATGGCGGCAAAGTATTATAGAGAATAAATCGTCGTAAAAAAATAAATTAAATCTATGTAATAAACAAAAAGTTAATTTTATAAAAATATTATTTTAAATAAAAAAGTAAATATGAATAATCAAATAAACAACAATAATAAGTCATCTATTGGCGAAGACGGGACAGAAAATAGCAGTAAAATTAAACATGAAGAAAGCAATAAAAATCTAAAAAAAATATTAGTAATTCTCGGCATTTTTTTATTTTTTTTGATTTGTTCAATTTTTTTATTATTAATAATTAATAATTCCAATTCATTAACCCATAACAGCAACAACAACGGGAAAGTAAGCATTACGGGGGTTTATCATAACGAGTATGAGGGAACCAAATATTGGGGTTCTCCATGTTATCTTGAAGATGATAATGGCGATGAGCACGCTGTTAACTGTTTGTATGACCAAAATTTAGGCGGTAAAAAACTGGAAATAATTGGCGTAAGCGTGGAACCTAAAAAAGTTCCTGATAATTATGAGGGCGCAGTGGCAGGTGATTATTGGCCTGGTTATATTAAAATTTTGGATTATTCCATAAAAGGAATCGTTTGTGTCAAAGAAGGTAAATATGCTGATCATCTGTCAAAAGATTCGTTTGAATGTTGCAATGGATTAAGCAAGGCTAGCGCACTTCCCATGGATGATAATTGCGAAGTAATTATTCCAAAAAATAGTCCAGGTGCTGAGCCTGGTTGGGTTTGCATTAATTGTGGCGACGGCAATTGCAATAAGTATGAAAATAAATGTAATTGTCCGGAAGATTGCTTAACACAAACCGATCAGGCAAAGATGATATACAGCAAGGAATCTGCTTGGGGACCGTGCGCTAATCCAGAAGGCGGTTGCTGGCAAAAAGAATATTTATATCAAGACGGAAAACATGAAACCGTAACTATGGATGGGACAAACACAAAAACATTAAACAAAGAAGCTATCAAGATGGTTACGGATTATATAAAATCTTCAGATTTGCTAACAGATACCTGTGAGTATAGCCCAGTATTGGATTTAGCTATATATTATACGATACGTTTATATGATAAAGAGAACAAAATAACTTTTCCAGGCTGTGAGGATAAACTGAATAAATTGGATAAATTAATAGAAATCAATAGTCTGGAAACATTAGACCGTCAGAAAATAATTGAAAAAGCTAAGGTTAATTTGCATAATTGGCTTAATGAAAAAGATTATTACCAAGTAAATTTAGATGAGCTTGAACTACAACACCTTGAAACGCCTGTATGCAAATATAATAACAGACAGCCGATTAGAACCGGTTCTTGTTGGTCAGTGGGATATCCAGGAATAAATATTATAGACGAAATTAACAACATAGATGATACTTTAGAAAAGCTTTATTATATATCTTTTGAAATAGAAAGAAATCATCAGTCTGGTTGCGGTCTTGTTGGCGGAGAAGTGTTAATCACAAATAGAGGCAGAATAATAGAGACTGACGAGATAGAATTATGTATTGATGATTAATTATTAAACAAAACGCAAAGGAACACATAAAAATAAATTACTATGCCCATCCCTCCTCTAAAAAAGACAAAGTGCCCTTTGGGTAAAAAAAATCAAAGCTGGCGAAATCAGCAAAATCAAAAGAAAAAGTATTATGTTTCCCGCTCTAAAAATTTAAACTATAATCGCAACAGGCGAAATAGCAAATCTTTTGATTTTAAAAATATTTTCAGTGATTCTTTTAAGAAAAAAGTTTTGCTTTCTTTTGGCGGTCTTTTTTTGTTTATAGTTTTAAGCGGAGTTATTTTTGTCATGCAATTGTCCAAAAATCTTCCGGACCCGAATCGCTTGCTTGACAGAGAAATCGCGCAAAGCACGAAAATTTACGATCGCACAGGCGAAGAATTATTATATGACATACATGGAGATGAACAGCGAACCATGGTTGCGTTGGACGATATTCCAAATCATTTAAAATGGGCGACAATCGCGGTTGAAGACCAGGATTTTTACAAACATAAAGGCATTAGTTTGTGGGCTATTTTTAGAACTTTAATTACTAATATTATATATAAACAAAAGGCCGGCGGATCAACTCTAACTCAGCAATTTATTAAAAACAGCGTTTTAACAAATGAAAAAAAATATACCAGAAAAATTAAAGAAGCGCTTTTAGCTTACAGGCTGGAAAAGAGCTTTTCCAAAGATGAAATTTTGCAAATGTATTTTAATGAAATACCTTACGGTTCTACGGCATACGGAGTTGAGGCCGCAAGCCGCCGTTATTTTGGCAAAGGCGTGCGCGATATTAATTTGGCGGAATCGGCAATCCTTGCCGCCCTGCCAAAGGGACCGTCTCTTTACTCGCCATATGGATCAAATAAGGATTTATTAATTGAAAGACAAATTAAAATATTAAATTTAATGGTTGAACAAGGATATATTAAACAGGAAGAAGCCGAAGAGGCCAAAGAATTCGCGCTTGAATTCAAACCGCCGACCGCCAATATTAAAGCGCCGCATTTTGTTATGTATATTAAAGAAATACTTTCAGCCAAATACGGAGAAAAACAAGTTGAGCAAGGAGGCTTAAAAATTATCACCACGCTTGATTTATACAAACAAGAAATCGCCGAAGAAGTAATTTACGAACTTGCGGAAAAAAATGAAAAAAATTATGACGCGACCAATGCTTCGCTGGTTTCAATTGACCCAAAAACAGGACAGGTGCTTGCCATGGTCGGTTCGCGCGATTATTTTAATGAAGAAATTGACGGACAAGTCAATGTAAGCACCAGCCAAAGGCAGCCCGGGTCTTCTTTAAAACCGTTAGTGTTTGCCGCGAGTTTTTTAAAGGGCTATACTCCTGAAACAATTCTTTATGACGTGGTTACTGATTTTTCAAATATAGACGGAAAGCCTTACGAACCGCACAATTATGACGACAAGGAACATGGTCCCGTAAGCATGCGAAAAGCATTGGCAGGCTCTTTAAATATTCCGGCGGTTAAAGCTATCTATTTGTCCGGCGTAAAAAACGTTTCCGATTTGGCAGGCGATCTTGGCTACACAACTTTATATGACCACGAAAGATACGGCCTTTCTTTGGTTTTGGGCGGAGCAGAGGTTAAGCTTTTGGAACATGTTAACGCTTACGGCGCTTTTGCCCGTGAAGGTATTTTACACTCTATCACCACTATTCTCAGAGTTGAGGATTCAAAAGGCAAAGTCTTGGAAGAGTTTGAAAAAGAAGAAAAAAGGGTATTGGATCCAAAGATCGCCCGTGAAATAAACAATATCCTTTCTGATAACAGCGCTCGCGCTTACGCTTTTGGCGAAAGAAATTGGCTTACGCTTGGTTCGCGCCCTGTTGCCGCCAAGACCGGCACCACTAACGATTATCGCGACGCGTGGACGGTTGGTTACACCCCGTCAATCGTTACCGGCGTGTGGGTTGGAAACAACGACAATAGTGAAATGAAAAGAGGAGCTGCCGGCGGAACCGTAGCGGCGCCGATTTGGCACGATTATATGGATAAAGTTTTAGGCGACACGCCGGTTGAGGCTTTCCGCGAACCGGAAATTGTCAAAACAGGAAAAGCTGTTATTGACGGCGAGATCACACCTGAAACAATTATCAAAGTTGACGAAATTAGCGGACTTTTGGCAACAGAGCACACTCCCGAACATTTAATCAAGGAAAAGGCCTTTTTCCAGCCGCACAGTATTCTTTATTATGTAAACAAAAACGATCCTTTGGGCGCAAAACCTGAAGACCCAAGTGCTGATCCTCAATTTGAGCTTTGGGAAAGCAGAATTTTGGAATGGGCGGAAAAACAAAAAGCCACTTCAACCGAAATTGTAACAGACGAACTGCCGCCGACAGAAGAAGACAACATTCACATCCCTGAAAATTTACCGCAAGTGGAAATTATCAGCCCGACCA
>JAGLLI010000047.1 GCA_023140595.1 Candidatus Parcubacteria bacterium | reverse complement strand
ACAAAACCGGAAATCGGCGCGTTTAGGGAGCCGACAATTTTGGCATATAATTCTTCTTTGCTTGGCAATTTCGCAAGTGCGGTAACTTCAACAGTATTTAAAAATTTATTTTCCAAAATTCCCGCAACCAATCTTACTTTTTCTTTATTTTCTTCATTCTTATTTTGAAATTCATCAACAATTTTCGCCGGAGCAACTTCATCTTTATAACCGAATATTGCCGCGATTTTTCCTTCAAAACTCTTAATATCCAAATTTTCAATTTTTTCTTCCTTAAAAGCAATATCAAAAAGAGTTTTTTTGGCAACCATATATTCACTGTCAGCCGCTCTTAAATTATTTCTTAATTCTTCATTGTCTTTTACTCCCAAAGAATTAAATTCAGTAAAAACAATGGATTTAGCTTTTTTAATCTTTTTTTCAAGAGTTCTTAAAATCTCTTGTTTTTGCAGTTTTGTTTTAGGCATATAATAAATATCAATTATTAACTAAAATTAAATAAAAAAAATGGCAATCAAAAAGCCATTTATCCGCAATCTTACCTCGGCAGGTCTTATTTTTTCGCCTGCTGTCTATGGCTAATTAATTTGTTTTTATATAATAGCACAATAAATAGTTATGTCAAGGAAAAATTTAAAAAAATTTTTCCCTACAACTTACCCAAATCCAAATAATCATCAACCTTAATTTCTTCAACAAATTCCGGCATATGGCTTATTAAAATCATCGCGCCCTCGTACTTGTTAATCGCTTTGGCAATAATAGGTATATGGCGAAAATTTATATGATTTGTCGGCTCGTCAAGAACCAAGAGCCCCGGTTGTGTTAAAACCAACCTTGCAAAAGACAAAAGTCCCTTTTGTCCTTCTGAGAGATGCGATATTTTATGCCCCATCAAATCCCCTGTTATTAAAAACCCGGCGGCAACGGCGCGCATTTCCTGCGTGTCAACGCCATTCGCTAAAACCGTTTCAAGTGAATCAAAAACTGTTTGTTCATAATCAAGGGTTGCAAAATCCTGACTGTAATAACCGACCCTGACTCCATCCATAATTTTCGCGCCTTCTGATTTGTTATCCACCAATGTCCTTAGTAGAGTACTTTTCCCAATCCCATTCGGCCCTGAAATTAATAATCGCGATCTTTTATTTAAAATTTTATCAATACTTTTCACAACCGGTTCATAGTTTTGAATAACTTTTAACTGTTTAATTGTCACAATATCTCCGAATATATCTTGAGTGGGGATTCTAAAATCCCTAATTGTCTTATCTTCTTTTCTAACATCAACTTTATTATCTTCCAACTCCGTTGTTTGGTCGCTCATTTTCTTGGCCAGCTTTCTCATTTTTCCGCCTTTGTGCGC
This sequence comes from Candidatus Parcubacteria bacterium, assembly GCA_023140595.1. GTDB lineage: Bacteria > Patescibacteriota > Patescibacteriia > Patescibacteriales > UBA12075 > JAGLYP01. The sequence goes on along the minus strand of JAGLLI010000047.1, from coordinate 12,573 downwards.
GAAAAAATTAACTTTCTGTTTGCGATCTTTAATCAACTTTTCCAATTGCGCGTTTTTCTTACGTTCTCTTTCAATTCTGCTTTCAATCTCGGCTACAACTGAATAATAATCTCCGACATAAGTTTCAATTTTTTTCGTAAACACGTCAAGATATAAAACACCGTCAGTAAAACAATTTAAAAAATCAGCGTCATGAGAAATCACTATCACTGTTTTTTCATACATTATCAAAAATTCTATCAAATGATCTATTCCGTCCTTATCAAGATTATTAGTCGGCTCGTCCAAAAGCAAAATATCCGGCTTCTGAATTAAGGCGTTGGCAAGCAACAAACGCGCTTGCTGTCCGCCGGAAAGCTCACCAACTGTTCGGTCAATTGGCACCTCCAAATTAACAGCCTCCATTACTTTTGAAATTTCACTTTTTAAATTTGGCGGAACAATTTCAAAAGATGCCGCAAAATATTCTTCAACTGTTTTTTGAAAATCGGCTCTTTCAACCACTTGCCGAGCCGTCGCAATACTCGCCCCGTTAGTAATTGAAATTTTACCCTCTTTGGGCTTTTGCTCGCCCTTAATTAAACTAAACAAAGTGCTTTTCCCAGCCCCATTTTGACCCATCAATGTAATTTTAGCGCCGGTGCGCACGCTAAAACCAGCCTCATCTAAAACCGGCTTCTTATGCGAATATTCAAAAACAACATCTTCAAATCTTAATATTACTTGGTTTGACATAATGATAAAAAACAACTCAATAAATTTTGAGTTGTTAAAATAATTTGTTATTGAATTATAATCTAATTCGCATGTTTTAATTTTCCAAACTTTTTATCAAACTGTTCAACTAATTCATACTGTTCTTTATTGGCATCTCTGATTGATTTTCTTATTATTCTATTTTTATCTCTCGCCGGTAAATCGGAATATTTTATACTTTTTTTAGCTTTATTTAAAAACATATATTTATAGTTTGATTCCTTTAAGTGTATTATACAATGATTCTTGAGTATATACAAATTTAATATAATTGTCAATCCGAGCAATATTTATCCAATATTTTTCTATGTTATTATTATAATCTTTTTTTATTAAATGAATATTAACTTTTTCTTTAAAAATATTTTTAACTTCATTAACATTTTTTCTTGCTTTAAAAAAATCTTCAACAAATATATCTATGGTTATTTTTCTGTTCTCTATCTTTTCTCTTTTTAACGTGAACTCCCAAGCAATCTTTGGGTCTTGGTAAATATAATAAATATATACTTCCCTGTCTTTACTTATAGCTCGCTCAATATTCTCCTTGGCATATTTTATACTGGAAAATGTACTATCCAATAAAGCATTATATCTTTTCTTTAATATATAATCATAAAGTTTGTTAACCCCAACTGAAACAGCTCCTTGAAATAAATGAGAATTATTACCATTATACCTTGGACATAATTTTCTTATTTCATCGGCATCAATTCTTACAATTGGAAAATCGTATTTCTTGTTAAGATTTATAATCCATTTTTTAGAAAATTCTGTTTTACCGGCGCCAGGTGAGCCTGCCATAAAAATAGTGGCAGGCGATGGAAATTCTTTATACTTTTCGTCGTTTGCAAATATATTATAAAGTTCTTTGTTTTTTGCCAGCTTTTTTATATGGTCAGTGGCTTTTTTTGAAATATCCATGTAAATATTGAATTAGACATATTTATTTGATATTGTTTATTTATTTCTCGCTCTCCTGGATCCCGGATATTTTTATTTCTACCCCAAGGGCACTTCCGTCGGGCGCGCTGTCGCTTCAATAAAAATTCCAGGATGACAAAAATGAGAAGAGTTGTACGAAAATTAATAAAAACTGACTTCGGTAGGTTGGGATATTAAAAATTTTATATTTAATCTGTCTTAAATTTACCAATTTCAACATACAAAGTCAATATTAAAATTTTCAAAAATAAAAATGTATGTACATATGTACGTACATTAATTGTTTCTAAATTTGTTTATTACACAAAAACATGTTATAATTTAACTGAAAACAACATAATTTAAACTAACTTTAAAAATACAAATATGCGAAATAAAATAATAATCGCCATTGGAGCATTATTAATTCTTTTAATTGGCGGCTTTGCCGTTTTTTTATTAACTGGCAAAGAAGGCGCTAAACAAAAAATTTCAGATTATTTAAAACCGCGACCGCAATACGCGCAAGCCTACACTCTGGTAAACGATAAAATTTCACATGGAGCGAATATCGCCATTAATTTGCCGCCGGACATAAATAGCGAAGAAGCCAAAACAAACATTGTGTTTACTCCGGAAATTAAGGGACAATGGCTGGATAGCGTAGAAAAACAACAAATTATATTTAAGCCAAAAACAAAGCTCGTGGTTGGCAAATACTATTCAATCGCGCTAAATTCGCCTTCCGGCACAATCGGCAAAGACTTTTTGATAGACGAGGATCCAAAAATAGCGGCGATTTTTCCAAAAAAAGATTCTGAAACTCATGAAAAATCAGACATTACAATTATTTTTAACCGTCCGATGGTGCCTTTGACTACTCTTGATATTATGTATGAAATGGATATGCCAATAGAAATTAATCCGCCTACACAAGGAAAATTCAAATGGATCAGCACCAAGGCTTTGCAATTTCAGCCGGATGAAGCTTTAACGCGCTCTTCAAATTACAGTATTGCTATAAAACCTGGCTTCGCTTCCATGGACGGGCTCTTGGTTGGTGAATTTACTCATAATTTTATTACAAGAAAACTTCGTTATGAGTACGCGCATAATGATAAAATTATTTATAACCGTCCAATTAGTGTTAGATTTAATCAGCAGGTAAATATTAATCAAACAAGAGAGGCGATAGAACTGCATAATAATACCACTGATAAAAATGTTGAATTTATTGTTGAATACGGTGTTAAAAGAATTTATAATTCAAAAGATAAAAAATATACAGAGGAAAAAGACGAATCAACATTGTTAATTTATAATAAAAAGGATCGACATGGACGAAAAAAACTTTGGGATTTTACAAATAGCTATAAATTAATTATTAATAAAGCCTATCCCGCGGAAGGCGATATTATTATTGAAACTCCCAAACAAATTAATTTTACTGTCAGTGATATTATCAGCAGTATTAGCGCGACATCAGAGCGAACAAATTTCGCGGCTCAGGATTTTTTTGACGCCCAAGGCGAGTTGATAGTTGATTTTTATGAAGATATTAATCTTGATAAAAGCAAAATAGAATCTGAAAAACTTGTCTCCATTAAATATGGAGAAAAATGCAAAGAACCGGAAAACGATTATTATTACGCTAAGATGGATGAATGCGAAAAATTTCCTGACAAGGCGCGGATATATCTTGAGTTCAAAAGCAATGAAGTAAATTATTCTGAAAATTTGGAGATTATATTTAAAAAAATCATCAATCTTGACGGTTTGCAGATTAATAAAGAAAAAATCATTAAATACGCAAATGCTATTCCAAAACTGCGAATTCGCGCCACTATTCCGGCAAATGATACAGGTAATAGCAGTTTAACCGAGTTCATAATTTGCGGAAATAGTCCGATTACTCCTCCTGCCAAAGAAGATATAGATGATTATTTAGCTGTTAGCCCGGAGTATGAGTATAAGAGCTGGAAACTTCCGGCATTGGTGCCGAAAAATTATAGCGGAAGTTATTATAAATGCAAGCGCGGGGAATTTGAAACCAGAATTAATTACGGGCTTATGCCTGAAACCGACTATGCTGTTAATATTAAAGTAATTGATCATTTTAACAATAAAGACTCGCGTGTTATTAATTTTATAACAGGTTCAATGCCGCAAAAATATTTGAATTTTTATCATTTTCAAAAAGATTACACTGTTACTGTTCCTGATAAAACCAAACTGACTTATGCTGTTGAAAATATGGAATTTGTGGATTTGCATATTTGCAAGTTAGCAGCAGTTGATATGCTTAAACATTTGGACGAAAAACCTGCTTATTGGGAGCCGGCTTCTATTATAAATAATTGCGCCGCAATTAAGCAAGATAAAATTGAGTTGTTAAAACGTTTTTGGATAAAAAATTATTTTCAAATTAATTTAAGTGATTATTTTGAAGATACGCGCGGACACTATATTCTAACTTTTGCGCATCCAAACTATGTTCATCGTTATAATGGAAAAAAAGTAAATGAAAGAACGTATATTACCGTGACGAATTTAAATGTTGTTGAAAAAAAGATTAATATTAACGAAAGATATAGCGATCCAAAAAACAAATATACGGAAAGAAACCTCACAAGCAAACAAAAAGCGGAAATTAACAATCTTTATTGGGTTACTGATTTAGTTGATTTAAACCCAATCAAAAACGCGCGCGTTGAATTATATCAAAAACAAGACGATAAAACAACGATTAAGGCAACAACTTTTTATACTGATAATTCCGGAATAGCAAAAACAACGGCTGTTAATAAACTTGTTGGAGCCGTAGTAAGCGATAATGATGGAAACGATGCCATTGTTATGGCTTATTATAATAAATTCGGATATAGCGGTTCGGCATATAACGCGCAAAAAATTTATGTTTATACTGATCGTCCGATTTATCGGCCGGGACATGAGGTAAATATAAAAGGGCTTTATCGCGTCGGGTTTGACGGCGAGTATGAAATATTTAAAGAGAAAAAAATACCGATGATTATTACTGATAGCCAAAATAATGAAATTTACAAGGAAGAATTAGCAGTTAACGAATTTGGCACTTTTAACATGGGCATAGAGCTTGACGCGGAAGCGCCGCTGGGAAGATATCGTATAAAAGCCAAAGATATGTATGCCTATTTTGATGTAGAAGAATATGTTCCGGCGCCTTTTAAAATAGAAACAAAAATTGATAAAGAAGAATATATGTCAGGCGATACTTTTACGCTTGATATTGAAGCAGGTTATTACTTTGGCGTGCCTTTGGATGGCGGAGAAATTACTTACAGCATTGGCAGCCAGAATTACCATTTTGATAAATACGAGGGCGAATATTTTAATTTTGGCAATAGCTGGCAGAGGTGCTGGTGGGGATGCGACTATAATGATAAATTTATTTTAAGAAATAAAGCGCAATTAGACAAAAACGGCAAAGTGCAAATTGCTTACAAGCTTGATTTTGATAAATTATTCGGACAAGACGAAGAGCGAAAAAGCAAGATTTTTGTGGTTTATTTAACGGCAAAAAACAAAAACGGCCAATCGGTTTCAACGCAGAAATCCTTTATCGTTCATAACGCGGAATTTTATTTGGGTTTAAAAGCAAACAAATCTTTTCTGGGTAAAAATGAGTCTTTTGAGCTTAAAGTCAAATCCGTTGACATTAAAGGCAAGGAAGTAAAAGTTAATAACATTGATTTAACAATCAATAAAATGGAATGGACGCGAAACAGGCGAAAAGAAGTGGACGGCGGTTATTATTATAAATGGGAGAAAAAATTAACGCCTATTGAACAGAAAAAAATTTCAACAGACAAACAAGGAAATTGGCGCGGTAATTTTTCAATAAAAGAAGAAGGGCAATTTGAAATTGTTATTAAGGCCAAAGACAGGCGAGGCAACATAGCTAACGCTCATTATAATCTTTATGTTTATGGAGAAAAACAAGTTGACATAGAGCCGAGCAATGACGATACGCTTGACTTGGTGGCTGAAAAAACAAATTTAAACGTCAATGACAAGGCAAGCTTTATAATAAAATCTCCCTACAAAAGCGCCAAGGCTTTGGTTTCAATTGAAAGAGGCAAAATATTTGATTATGAGATTATAGATGTTAATCAAGGTTTGTATAATTATCGTTTTAATATAATTGAAGAATATATTCCAAATATTTACGCTTCAGTCGTGTTGGTTTCTCCTGAACCGGACGTAAAGTATAATAAAATCCAATTTAATATTAATACTGAAAAGAAAACGCTGGATATTCAAGTTAAATCCAACAAAGAATATTATCTGCCGGGTGAAGAAGTTATTCTTGATTTTGAAGTTAAAAATAGTTTAGGCCGTGGAGTTAAAACCGAGTTGTCAGTGGCAGTCGCGGATTTAAGTGTCCTGGCTTTGAAGGGCAATCCGAAAAAAAATCCTATAGCGTTTTTTTACGGCGGTTTGCCTTTAACCGTTTCAACCGCGGCTAATTTAAAAAATATTTTGCATGAAATTGAATTAAAAGAAAGGGATGAGGAGGGCTTGGGATTTAGCAATAAAGGCGGCGGCGGAGCTGAATCGGAAGACTTAGCAAAAAAGAAAAGAGGGATATTTAAAGACACTGCTTTGTGGCGCGCGGTCATAGTGACAGACAACAAAGGCAAGGCAAATATAAAATTTACTTTGCCTGATAATTTAACCACATGGCAAATAGAATCAATCGGTCTAACCAAAGACACCAGACTTGGAGTAAGCTATAAGGAGATTACAAGCCGCAAACAATTAATGCTAACGCCGTTAAAACCGCGTTTTATTATTCCAGGCGATAAATTTTCAATCGGAGCCAAAGTTTATAACCAAACCGGACAAGACCAAAGATTTGATGTCAGGCTTGCAGAATCAAGTTTTAATTTGGAAGATGATTTAAATAAAAGCCTTGCGTTGAAAGACGGAGAATCAGATACGATATATTTTAATGTATTTGCTCCGTCTGATAAACAAGACGGTATTCATAGTTTTACTGTTTCCGCTCAAGATAATATTCATGAAGACACAGTAGAAAAAACAATCAAGATCAGGCGCAATGATACTTATGAAGCGGTTGCCACTGCCGGATATACAAAAAACGACAAGGCAAGCGAATATATATTCTTGCCTGACAACATTATTAAAGACAAAGGCGAGTTAACCATTAAAACCAGCGCTACTTTGGCTGTATTTTTAAGCGATGCCCTAAATTATATGCTTGCTTTTCCTTACGGGTGCAGCGAGCAAATTGCCAGCAAGTTAAGCACAATAGCGGTTATTAAAAAAGGCTTAAATCTTGAAAATATCGGTGATAAATTTCAAATTAAAGATATTGAATATGAAAATAAATTTTACACAATAGATGAATTAATGGCAGTGGGATTAAATGAATTATATCAAAACCAAAGAAGTGATGGCGGTTTTACTTATTATAATTACGGACATTCAAATTTTTATTTAACTCTGCATCTTGTAAATACTTTTAAGCAAATACAAGACGCGGGTTATGATGTTGACGAAGAAAAAATAAAAAAAGCTTGCAGTTTTTTAGAAAATAAAATTAATCGCGATCATAATTTTTATAATAATAAAAATACTGTTATTCTTACAGCTTACGCTTTGTCGCAATGGGAAAGCATTAAACATTTAAGCCCAACATTGGCAAATAAAATTAAAACATTTATCCAGAACGAAAAATTTATTCTTGAAGATATAAGCAATACTTCGCTTGTTTATTTGGCTATGCTGTTAACTGATAACCCAAAGATTTTTAATTTCAACTATAAGCAAAAAATTTATAACACTTTGGAAAATCGCATTGAGATAGATTCTCGCGGGTCTTATTTATCCAAAAATAAAACATGGCTTTGGCAATATTATGAAACTCCGATTAAAAATACAGCCCTTTTGCTTAAAGCCTTGGTTAAAGACAAACGCGATAATGCTATTCTAGATAACATAATGCGCTGGTTGCTTAGAAGCCGCAACAAAGACGGAGCTTGGGGTTCAACCAACAATACTTTAAGCGTTGTTGACGCTTTTACAGATTATCTTCTATGGCAAGAAGAAAATAAATCCGATTTTGAACTTAGGGTCGCGCTTGATAATAAAGAGATTGGCAATTTTGATTACGCTCCAGCTAATATTTTACAGCAAGACACGATCACAATATCGCTTGATGAAATGCAATTTGGCGCAATGACTCCCCTAACATTCAATCGGACTAATCGCAACAAACTTAATAATAATTTTTATTATGATGTTTCGCTTAAATATTTTCTGCCAATTGACACGGTTCCGCCGCGCGATGAAGGTTTTACTATTACGCGAGAATTGTACGCGCTCGATGACGAAGAATATAAATATCCAGTTAGCTCGGCAAAGGTCGGAGATATTTTGCGCGGACATATTAAAATAATCACACCCAAAGCAAGAAATTTCGTGGCAATAGAAGATTTTATTCCAGCCGGTGTTGAGCTTGTTAATTTTAATCTTGATACAGAGAGTGAAGAGTCTTTAACAGGCAAGAAATCAGCTGATAAAAATCCTTACGGCTACCGCGGAGGCAACTGGCGCGACTGGCAACGAAGTAGGCAAATTCGTCCTGATGCCGTAGAGATGCGCGATGATCGTTTATTTTTATTTAAAGAAAGATTATTGGAAGGCACTTATATTTATGATTATTACGTCCGTGTTTTAATTCCGGGCAAATTTCATCATCTGCCAGCCGTGGCTTCAGAAATGTATTTTCCTGAGAATTTTGGAAGGACTGGGGGTGGGTGGTTTGGGGTTGAGTAAATAAATTTTGTAAAATAAAAAAGGGGTGACACTTAGTGTTACCCCTTTTGTTTAGAGCAATAAAATAATTCCCTCCTTTACGGTTTTTTTTTAAATAAAATCAAAAAAAATTTCTGAATCGGGGTTATTGCGAAATACATAAATTGCATTTAAATCGCTGGAATATATTTTTCCACTACTCAAAATTATTACGTCTACCTTATTCCACCCTACGCTTCGTTCAAAATGAGGATATAACCATACACTATTGCCTATAATTTCAAATGAGGAAATTGTACCAAAAAGCGGCGAATCATCGTCGTCGTCATGAGATACTACAAATTTCCTGTCAATGACATCCTTTGCCTCTATCCTGAACCCGCATTCACTAAATACTTGATACACTTTTTTGAATATTTTTTCCTTGCGTTGTTCTTCTTTTGTCATGATATCATCCCCCTGTATATTTAATTGGTCATTTAATTATTAACGAACGACTTAAAACATCAAAAAAGTATAGCACAATGCTATACTTTTGTCAAGCATTTTTTATTTTTTATTTTTTGGTTGTTTTTTTGCTAATATAACAGTCTTGAACTATAATTTTTTTGATTATTGTGATGGGCTATGATTGTTTTTTTTATTCTTCATCAACAAAAATCAAAACCTCCTCCACCTCGCCACCAACAACAGCCTTAATCATATATTTCCCCACATCAACCGGCGAAAAAATTACTTCTCTTCCTTGCTCAAAAAACACCCCATCAACATACCATTCAACTCCCCTTTCGGATTTCAAAAAAATTCCCATACCCTCTTCCAATAAAAATATATCGCCATTATGCGGATTTATAATTAATTTATTGTCTAATAATAAATTAACATGCTCGGAATAAGCGTCTCCGGGCAAACCGTAAACAAGATTGCCGTTTTCATTAAATTCCGTAATTAAATTAAATTTAAAAGCTGTTTGTTTGTTGTGCTCGGAATTATATAATAAATTCATAACATCCTGCCAAACGCGTCCGGCTCCGCTTTGACCAGAAACTTTGTTCATGGGCGTATTGGCGCTATTGCCAACCCAGACACCAACCAAAAAATCAGGAGTATAGCCGATTGTCCAACTGTCATGAAAATCGCGTGAAGTTCCGGTTTTGACCGCGTAATTTGAATACGGAAGATTAAGATTGCTTTTCATTCCGAATTGTTCTATGCCTGTTTTTCTGTCAGATAAAATTTTATTAATCAACTGTATATATTTTTCTTTAACAATTCTTTTACCCAAAGGGTGCCCCGCAGGAAATGCCCCTGGGGTGCACTTTGTATCTTGCCTAAAATCCGATGTTGTTTGATAATCCGGCCATCCGCCGTTTTGATATAATTTTAGCGGTTTTAAATAACCGTTATTTGGAAAAATTGTAAAATAATAAGACAATGCTAATAAATCCATTTCCAAACCGCCCAAGGCTATGCTTAGTTGGTAATTTTCAATTGGCTGCACAGGCGAGAATACCAGATCAAATAATAAAAACTCGGAAAAATTATTAATGCCGACATGCTCAAACACTTTTACAGTCGGCACATTTAAACTGTTTGATAACGCATAATGCAAATCAACTTCACCCCTATATTCATAATCATAATTCTTTGGATAAAAAGCAAAACCGGAGTTAATAATATATTTATACTCTTTATCTTCAACGCGAGTAAACGGTCTTAAATCTTTTTCAAATCCTTTGACATAAATAAAAGGCTTGACCGTAGAGCCGATCGGTCTCGGACGAGTTGCCATATTTATTTGATAGCCATGCGTATCAAGCGCCGGATAAGGCGTTCCGACAATTGCAAGAAGCTCATTTTCAGGCATTTTAATAACTACGACAGCGCCATTAGCTGCGTCTTTTTCAATTAATATTTGTAAATTCGTTTGCAATAATTCACGAATATTATCAGTAAGCGCGTGATCAATGCTTAACTGCTTATGCTCTGTGTCAGCTGTTCCCATATTTTCCAATTCAAAATAAGTGTCTTTCCGCGTATAATCGGCAAAATCTGATAAGTGCTGTTTTTTTTCGCTTTCTTTGATAACAAAATCCTGATTTAAGTCAACATCCAATAATTTTGATACGCGTGATATATTATCTTCGGTATTTTTACTAAAAGGATTAGCATGAGACGGATTACTAATAGCCGCCAACAACTGAATTATCTGAATATCTGTTAACATTTCCGGCGCAACTCCAAAATACAGGCGGGAAGCGCTTTTAATCCCTTGCGTTTTATTTCCAAGATAAATTGAGTTAACATACATTTGCAAAATTTCATCTTTGTCTAAGCGCAATTCCAAGCCAAGCGCGTAAATGGCTTCCTTAAATTTATTTTTAAAATTTCTTTCAGCCTCAGTTGCTAAAATAATTTTAACCAACTGCTGGGTAATTGTGCTTGATGTTAAATTATCTTTTCTTAAAATATAATTTTTAAAAGCGCGCATTGTGCTTACAGGATTAACTCCCGGGTGATAATAAAAATACTTGTCCTCTTTAATAAGCAACAATCGTTTAAATTCATCAGGCGCTTGACTGCCATATTCCGCCCAATATCCAGACGTATTCGGCCTAAGATAAACAAGTTCGTTTTGGCGATCATAAACGGCAAACGATTGGCGTGTTTTATAAGCGCTTACAATTTCGTTTGTTAAATTATTACTTTTACACAAAAAGCCAACTAAAAAAAGCGCAAACAGCGCCAAACAAAATACCGCAATTTTTTTCTTTGTTAAATTATTGAATCGCATGATTAAATTATATCATTTAGGCTTGTAAACCGCAAAAATATAATTTGCGCAACTATTTCTTCTTATTCAATTTTCCGGATTTGCTGTTATTATTTTTCTTTTCCTTTAAAAAATGCTTTGCATTATTAGTAAGCGCCGCGGTTGAATTTATGATTGCGCTGGCGGCATTGATATTATTTTTTCTAATCGCGTCTTTGGCTTTTTCAATCTTTTTTTCAAGATGTTTATTTAAAGTTTGAACATCTTCTTTCTTGTAGCCATTATATTCTAAATCATCATTTAATTTTTCAATTTCATCTTGAATTATATTAATGGTTTGTTCAATGGCATTATTTTGCAATTCCATACGCGGTTTATTATTAATATTTTTTTTCTTTTCTTTGTCCGGCTGCGCTTTTTTTACCATCTCTAATGCCTCTGCTACGGTATCCAAAACTTCCTCTTCCGCTTTAATGCCAACAGTATTTGCGATTTGCGTTAAGGTTTGAATTTGTTTATTTTCTTGTTTTTCAATTATTTTTATTTCTTTTTTTAACTCCATGGCATCATTAATTGTTTCCACTAATGCCAAATTATGTTCTTCAGCGCCTGTGTTTTGACTTAAAATTTCCGCTTCATTAAGCCGTCTTGTTATAAATTTTTCCTGTTTTTCTTGTTTATCTTCTTCTGAAAATGCAAAGGCAAGCTCAATTTTCTCAACAGCTTTTTTTACTCCATATAAATAATGAACAGCTGTTACGTTTTCATTTGCGTAAGCATACCCGGGCACTCCAACAATCAAGCTAATCAAAACAAGCGCAGCTATTAAAGGCGGCAAATGCCTTTTAAAACTAAAATACTGAACATACATATCAATATTTTTTTGCCATATAGCTCTATAAAGCTTAAATCTTAACGCGTAATTAGCGCGCATGCTCAACTTTTTCTTTGGCAGATTATTTAATTGTTTTTCTAAATTATCCATATTTACTTTAATTTTTTTCTTAAAACAACAAGAGCTCTTGAAATTTGCGTTCTAACGGTCCCTTCGTTTTTTCCAAGAATTCGCGCTATTTCAGGATTACTAAGCTGATCCACAAACTTGAGCAACAGCACTTCCCTGCTATATTCATCAAATGTATGTATTAATCTGATTATTTTTTCAATTTCAATTCCCGCTTCAATACGCGCCGCTTCTTCAAACTTTATATTTTCAGCAAAATTCAAATTTATTTCCCTGCCAAACGTTCTATAATAATTCATAAGGCAATTTTTGGGTCATACAGAATACTACCGTC
>JAGLLI010000046.1 GCA_023140595.1 Candidatus Parcubacteria bacterium | reverse complement strand
ACCAACTCAACCGGAATTATTATATTATTAATTTCAACCGCCGGCGCGATTGATTGATGTTGTTCTTGTTTTTGATAATAACAAAATAAGGCAAAAAGGCAAAAAAATATTAAAATAAATAATACACAAATTATTTTTAAAAATTGTCTTGACATTATATTGGTTGTATGCTAATTTATAAAATCGTTTTTTAACCTACAAAAGGAGGGATAAACAATGAGTAAACTGGCGAAAAGGTTAGATAATATTAGTTTTAAAAGTGGTCTTTGGGATGGTTACTGTTTGGGTGTATGTTCTTCTATTATTATATTCTGTATAGCTAGTGCTTTTGGTGTATATCAATCACCATATATCAGTTATATTACTGTGGCGCTAATTATAATATCAGCAATAGTAATAGCTAAAGCAGTTAGAACACACCTTAAATTAGAACAACCAAGGAAAAATATTATTAAAATATACGACACTCCTTAAAAGCCTTTGTTTTTAATCTTGGGCGCTGACAAAATAGTCGGTGCCCGTTTTTTTTGTCTTGAACTATGATTAAAATGATTAAATGATGAGCTATGATTATTTTTTAATAATCATAGCCCATCATAATAATCAAAAAAATCATAGTTCAAGACAGCCCATGCTTCTCCTTAACAATCCGCACTGCCTCTTTATACTTCTTCACCTTAGGCAAAAACGGCAAAAATCTATAAGCAAATGACGGCAGCCAATTGCTCATTGTTCCGCCCGGCTGGACTTTGAATAATATTTTATTTATCCAATAACCGGTATGCCCTTTTCCTAAAAGCGACAGCCATAAATCCCAGTCTTGCAGTCTTTTTAGATTTTCATCCCAAGGCAAGTTAGGTAAGCACTCTCGCCTTATTAAGGCAGTGGAATGAATATATGGCATTTGTTTTAATCTCTCTTCGTTAAATTCAAAACTTGCAAATTTTTTACGCCCAAAAATATGCCCGGGATAAACATAATCCGCTTCTCTGTGTTTATTTAATTCATTTTGCATTATTTCCAAAGCGTCGGGAAATAATTCCGAATCAGCATCGCAAAAAAGAACGTATTCACCTTTGGATTTTAAAAATCCTTTGTTACGAGAATACGGAGCGCCATGATTAATTGAATTATGTATAAATTCAATTTTAATTCCAAACTCTTTTTTGTATTTTGCCATTACTTTTGACAAACAATCAGAAGAGCGATCATTAACCACAATAATCTCGTAATTGGAAAAGGTCTGATTCAAGATACTTTCCAAACATTTATCAAATTTTTTCGCCTGATTCCAAAGCGGAATAATAATTGAAATCATATATTTATATAATTTATATATTTATATATTTTTCTAATTTGCCTGCTCCATTCAAAATCTCTTATTGCGCGTTTCCTTCCCTGCGCGCCCATTTTTTTTCTTAATTCTTTGTCTTGAGCCAGTTTTAATATCGCCCCTGCTATATCATCAACGTTCCGCGGGTCAACAAGCAAACCTGTTTCACCGTCAAAAATCGCATCTTTCACTCCTCCGGCATTTCCTCCGATTACAGGTAATGAAGCCAGCGCCGCTTCCAGATAAACAATGCCAAAACCTTCAAAATCTCCCTTAATATCACGCGCGGGCATTATAAATATATCAGAACTTTTCAGCCACTGCCATTTTTCATCATTGCTTATTAATCCCAAAAAATGAATATTAGGACAAATTCCGGCAATCTCTTTTAAATACATTTCGTCCTCGCCAATGCCCGCAATAAAATAATGAATATCAGAATTGACCATGTATATTTTTTTTAAGGCTTCTATTGTTTTGTCCTGCCCTTTTCTTTTTACTAACCGCGAAATCGTAAATAAAACAATTTTATCTTGCAAATTATATTTTTTTAAAATTTTTTCATTCTGATATTTGTTAAAATTTATACTAACATCAATTCCCGGATTTACTACTTTGATTTTGCCGTGATTTTCTTGATCCATAAAATCCTTAACCAATCCTGCGGTATAAGAATTTGCGCAAAAAATATTTTTAGCTTTTTTTAAAATTTTAAAACTGATTGCTTTTTTTCTGCTTTTGCGCAAAGCGTAATTAATATCCATTCCGTGAATAACAATACTATAAGAAATTTTATTAAAAATAGAATAAATATATAATATAATACCTAAAGGCAATAAATGTCCGGCTATAACATGGTCAAACTTTTTTTGTTTGTTTAATTTTACAAACCGCCAAAACGCAGGCAGCCATTTTGGCCAAATTTTATTACACAACAAAGCACCAGAATTATTATCTAAAACCGTTATATTATTTTTTTCAGGCCAATACTTAACTAAATTGCCGTAATAATTTGATACCCCGCCTTTAAACGGCGGATATTCAATTGTAAAAAGTAAAGTTTTCATTGTTTCACGGTTTTTAAAATGCTTTTTATGTCTTCTTTTTTAATTGCGCCTGAAATAAATATTAATAACATATAAACAAAAGCGCCTAATGGAATCAAAATCAAAATTGAAAATTGATTTTTAAAATATGCAATCAAGAATCCCATAACCGCTGCTGAGGCGCAAGACTTAATAAAAATCAAAGCTACTTTTTTAATATTAATTTTTGTAATTGACGGCACAACTGACGCGCCAAGAATAAACATTAAAAAATTTGTTGTTAAAACGGTAATGCTTGCGCCAATCGCTTGATATTTTGTAATCAAAATAATATTTAAAAATATGCTTGCAAGCAAAGTAATAGCCATATTCCTGGTGTTGGTTTTTTGCCGATCACAAGCATTTAAAAGCGCGCCTACGGGAAAATTAACAAATATAAAAAAAAGGCTTCCCATTATAATTTGCAAGGGAATAACAGCCGCCATATATTCCGGCTTAAAAATAAGCAAAATTTTATCCGACAAAACTATTACCCCAGCGCTAATCGGCAAACTGA
Source organism: Candidatus Parcubacteria bacterium (assembly GCA_023140595.1). Classification (GTDB taxonomy): domain Bacteria; phylum Patescibacteriota; class Patescibacteriia; order Patescibacteriales; family UBA12075; genus JAGLYP01. The sequence goes on along the minus strand of JAGLLI010000046.1, from coordinate 1,426 downwards.
TAACAATTAAATAATTCAGCGCTCTGACAAAAGATATTGATAATTGATCTTTGTTTGATTTCCAATATGACGAAAACGCCGGATAAAGCGATGCCATAAAAGCCAAAGGCAAAAATTGCAAAGCAAATACTATTTTAAAAGGTATTTGATAAAGACCAACATAATAATCAGAAGCCAATTTTGATAAAAGCACTGTATCAAAATACATATAAAATCGCTGCAATATGGCAAAAAGCGCGAAAGGAATTGTCAAGGCTGCCAGAGATCTTATGAAACGCGGATCATAATTCGGTTTAACATTTATTTTCCATTTAAACCTAATCAAGCTTGAGGAAAAAAGAAAATTAAATATGCTGCCCGCTATCATAGCACCCATCAAAAACAACAGTCCTAAATTCATTTTTAAGACAATCAAGCCAATACTTAAAGCGATTAACTGAAATAAAATGCTGGCGATACTTTCAAATTTTAAATTATGAAAACCGCGAATCGTGGAAAAAAAAGTCGTGCTAAAAGAATCCAAGACCATTGCCAAGCACGACAAGTAAACTAAATACTTTGTGATTTGCGGATACCCTAAAACATTCACCAAAAAAACCACAATCGCGATAGACACAAACGCCAAGGGCAGTTTTATGGCAATGACAGAACCCAGTATTTTTTCAACCTCTTTTATTTTTTCCTTGACTTTTGGCACCTCGCGCATTAAGATATTGGAAAGTCCCAAGTCAATAAAAATCGCGAAAATAGTAGTAAAAGAAATGGCAAAATAATACTTGCCCAAGTCGCCGGGCAATAAGTTGCGGGCAATAATTGTAAAATAAGCAAAACTGATTATTTTTTGAACAATTAAAGCCAGGGTAAAATATGAAGTATTCTTCGCAATATTTAAAATTTTCATTTTGAGCTAAATTAAACTTTTGCCGGTCATTTCCTCGGGCTTATTAATATTCAATATCTTTAATATTGTCGGAGCTATATCGGATAATATGCCCTGTGGACTAATAAGACTTAAATCATTATCCGGGACATCCGCCCAACCGGAATTTCTGCCCGCGTAATCATTGCCTATTAAAATAAACGGAACAGGATTGGCGGTATGCTCTTTGTCTATTCTTCCCATTTGCATATTAAACATAACATCGGCGTTTCCATGATCGGCAATGATCATTGCCACGCCGTCTTGTTTTAATATTGCCCCAATAACTTCTTTTAAACATTCGTCAATACATTCTATCGCCTTAACTGCCGCTTTAATATTCCCGGTATGCCCCACCATATCGCAATTGGCAAAATTCACTAAAATAAAATCATAGTTATTTTCATTAATATATTGCGTTAATTTTTTTGTTATCTCATGGGCGGACATCTCGGGTTTCTGATCATAACTTGGAACATTAGGCGATGGCACAAGAACATGGTCTTC
>JAGLLI010000045.1 GCA_023140595.1 Candidatus Parcubacteria bacterium | reverse complement strand
CCCGGATTTTTTTCTTCATGTCCGCCGTTAAAAAAATAAGTGACATGCGCGTATTTTTCCGTTTCCGCTATTCGCAGCTGTTTTAATCCGTTTTGCGATATTATATCTCCCAAAGTAATTGTTATCGTATCTTGCGGGAAAGCTACTTTTATAGGCAGATATTTTTCATATTCCGTAAAACATACAAAACAAAGATTTTTCAATAAACGAGAACGTTTAAAACCTGTAAAATTTGGAGAAACAAAAGCTTTGGTAATTTGCCTGGCTCTATCAGATCTATAATTAAAAAAAATAATCGCGTCATTATCGTCTATTGCGACAAAGTTTTTCTTATCATCGCTAATAACCGTAGGGATAAATTCTTCATCAAAAATTTTCTTGCCATAGCTATCTGTTACCGCGCCCATGGCGGAATCGCTTATACTACCCTTGCCGGCTGTCATTGTTAAATAAGCTCGCTCTGTTCTATCCCAATTATTGTTCCTATCCATTGCGTAAAAACGGCCGATTACTGAAACAATTTTACCGAATTTATTTTTTTCCAATTTACGCTCAATCTCTCTGATATAATTTTTACCGCTATTGTAGGCTGTGTCTCTGCCATCCAGTATTACGTGAATATAAACTTCGGTAACTTTATTTCGTTTTGCCAATTCCAACAAGGCATGCAGATGGTCAATAGTTGAATGAACAGCGCCGTTGGAGACAAGACCGACTAAATGAAGTTTTGAATTATTTTTCTTAACATGATTAATGCTTTCCAATAAAACTTCATTATTAAAAAAACTTCCATCTCCTATATCCTTATTAATGCGGGATAAATCCTGATACAAAATACGTCCCATTCCCAAATTAAGATGCCCAACCTCGCTATTTCCGGACTCCCCCCAAGGCAAACCGACTGCCTCACCAGATGCGCGCAATGTTGTTGCAGGATATTCGCTTATCAGGCTATCATAAAAAGGAATATTGGCTTGCGTAATCGCGTTTCCGGGATAATCCTGATTAATTCCCCAGCCATCCAAAATTATTAAAACTAATGGTTTTGGACGCTTGTTTTTGTTAATATTATCCATAAAACTAAAATAAACTTTTCCCAGTCATTTCTTTGGGAATTTTTTTATTTATGATTTTTAAAATAGTCGGCGCGATATCGCCTAATATGCCGCTTGTTTTTAATTTTATATTTTTCATATCTTTATTTACGATAGCAAACGGAACCGGATTGGTGGTATGCTCTGTATGAATTTCTCCTGTTTTTAAATTCAACATTTTTTCAATATTACCATGGTCAGCCGTAATAACAACTGTCCCGTTAGCGCTTAAATAAGCGTCAACGATATCTGAAACGCATTTGTCAATTGCCTCACAACATTTAATACCAGCTTTGATATTTCCAGTATGCCCGACCATGTCAGGCGCGGCAAAATTCAACAAAATAAAATCATATTTCCATGATTGTTTATCAGAATCCTTTAAACAAAGACTGCTAATAACTTTTTTGGTTAATTTTTCAGAACTCATGGAAGGCGCCTGATCATAAGATTTAACATCAGGGGATAAAATCATATACTGATCTTCATCGTCAACCTTTCCTGAATATCCACCATTAAGAAAATAAGTTACATGCGCGTATTTTTCCGTTTCCGCGATGTATAATTGCCTTAAATTATATAATACCATTGGTAAAGTATTATGTAAGTCTATTCCTGGATATGCTGTTAAAATATCATCAAGATCCGGACCAAAATCCGTCATTGCCACAAAATATAAATGTTTCAGCTGTTTTTTTCTACTAAACGCGCCTTTATTCATTTTCTTAAAATTATTTTGCACAAAAACTTTGGCTAGTTGGCGGCTTCGGTCAGAACGCAAGTTGAAAAATATAACACTGTCGCCATCGTCAATTCTGGAGCTTTTTCCATTGTCTTCACTGATTACGCATGGCTCTATAAATTCGTCGCTATCGCCGCGATTATATGACTGCGTAATAGCATCTTGAGCATTTTTTGCCAAACGCCCCTTGTTCAAAACTAAAGCATCATAAGCCCTTTCTGTCCTTTCCCACTTTTTTTTACGATCCATAGCGTAAAACCTGCCCATTATAGTAACTATCTTTTCGTTATTAAAAAAATGCTTTTCCAAATCATCAACCAACTGTAAAGACGCGTATTGCGGCGAATCACGACCGTCCGTAAATAAATGCAAGCTGACATTTTCCACTTTATTTTTTTTAAGCAAATTTAAAAGGGCGATAAAATGCCCTGGAGCGCTATGCGGACTTTGCCCGTTTGATAACATACCAATTATATGAATTTTTGAATTCATTTTACGCGCGTGCCTAATCGCGCCTAAAAAAGCGGAGTTTTTAAAAAAAGTTCCGTCTTTAATACTATTGTTTATTTTTACAACATCCTGCTCCACCAATCTGCCAGCTCCGATATTCATATGTCCGGCCTCGCTGTTTCCTACTTGCTTAATCGGCAAACCGACATGCCTGCCATGAGCACGCAGTTTTGTAAATGGATATTTTTTAAACAAAGAGCTCAAAACAGGAGTTTTCGCCAAAGCAATCGCGTTGCCCTTGTTTAATTTATCTATTCCCCAGCCGTCAAGGATTATTAGTATTAGCGGCAGATTATTTTTTATTTTTTTTGGCATATTAAAAATTTAACATTTCTTCAATCTCCATCAAACGATTATACTTTGCCAGCCGTTCTCCGCGCGACAAGGAGCCGGCTTTTATAAAATCGGTGTTGGCTCCAACCGCTAAATCGGCGATAAAAGTATCGCAGGTTTCACCGCTTCTATGCGAAGCCATTGTTTTATAGTTATGCTTATGCGCAAGCTTAATGCACTCCATTGTTTCCGACAGAGTTCCCACTTGATTCGGCTTAATCAAAATCGCGTTTGCGGCTTTTTCTTTAAGCCCTTTTCTTAATCTTTTAATATTAGTCACAAACAAATCATCACCAATCAAAAGCATTTCCGAGCCCAGCTCTTTGTTTAATTCGCGCCAACCCTCCCAGTCATCCTGATCTAATCCATCCTCAATGGAAATAATTGGAAACTTTCTAAACCATTCATAATACAAACCGATTAAAGTATCGCTGGAATATTGAGCATTATCCAATTTAAAAATATATTTTCCGGTTTCTTTGTTATATAACTCCGATGATCCGACATCAGTCCCGAGTCCGATATCTCTTCCGGGCTCATAGCCCGCGTCAATTATAGCCGCCATTATCAACTCCGCCGCTTGAATGCTGGATGAAATATCAGGTGCATAACCGCCTTCATTGCCGACATCCGTGTCAAAACCGGCTTTTTTTAAAACATGTCCCAGCTCATGAAAAATTTCAGCGCCCATTCTCACTTTTTCTTTAAAGCTTGTTTTTCTTATTGGTAAAATCATAAATTCCTGAAAATCCAAATTAGTATCCGCGTGCTTTCCTCCGTTAAAAATATTAAAAGACGGAGTCGGCAATTTATATTCTTTTTGTTTTATTTTATAAGTTTTTGAAATATATTCATATAATTCTTGTTTTTTCGCAATTGATGCCGCGCGCGCGCAAGCTAAAGAAACCGAAAGAATAGCGTTAGCGCCTAATTTTTTTTTATTTTCCGTTCCATCCAGCTTAATCATTACGTCGTCAATCTGTTCCTGTTTTGTAACATCTTTACCTTTTAAGGCTTTAAATATTTTTTCATTAACATTTTTTACAGCCATTAACACTCCCTTGCCGTCATATCTTTTTAGCTCATTATCTCTTAATTCCAATGCTTCATGTGTGCCTGTTGAAGCTCCGGAGGGAATACTGGCTTTTGCGCTTAAACCGTCATCAAGAATTATTTTAGTCTCTACAGTGGGATATCCGCGTGAATCTAAAATTTCTCGCGCGATAATTTTTTTTATTTTTTTCATAGATGAATTTATAATTAAAATTTATATTATTTTTATTCTCCTAAAGGATTATAATCATTATTAACTTCATCTCCATCTGAATATCCATCTCCGTCAGTATCGCTTAATTCCGGATCAGTGAAATAAACATTAACCTCATCATAATCGCTTAAACCGTCATTATCTGAATCTAACCACTCTTCATTGATAAAATTTTCAACCGCCCCAACTTTAAATACGCAAGCGCCATTATCGCAAATTGACAAGCCTTCTTCGCATCTATATAACTGCGGGCAAATAACAGTATGACAGCTATTGCTTAATTTACTATTCCATTCTTCCAAATAGTTTTTATTAATAGCTTCCTGAAAACCGCCGGATGAACATTCACAGCACCCTTTTTTTGTTATTACGCAATCTGAATCAAGCTCGCATTTTTTCCAAACTGGAAGAATATCTTTTCTATCAATATTTTTTAGAATATCGGGAATATTGGCTGTATTTTCATCAATCTTTCCGCTAATATTAATTACGTCTAATAATAAAAAATATAAGGCGGACATTACCAGCAGAGCAATCAAGAGACCGCCGATAATGCCGATTAATGAAAAATATTTCCCTCTTTTTTTTCCTTTTTTCTCTAAATTCAGCATTCTTTCGGAAAATTTTTTGTTATTCTCACTATAATCCACTAAAGCGCTAGACTTCCCGCCGCTTAGACGGCTAATATTTTTTTTAATTTTCAAGTCTTCCGCGCGGTTATTACCATGAGTTTCTTTACTTGTTTTATTTTGTTTGTTTTCTAGATGATCAAACATATAATTTCTAAATTAATTAAAAACCACTAACAAGCCCCTTAATCCCCGGCATTTTTTCTTTGCTTAAAAAAGCAAGCATTGCGCCGCCGCCGGTAGAAACCCAGTTAATATCATTGATTGTTTTAGTCATTTTTAAAGCCTCAATTGTTTCTCCTCCGCCAACAATGCTAAAAACCGATTTTTTTGAATTAACCGCCAAAGACCTGGCAATAGATAATGTTCCATGCTTAAATTTTTGTTCTTCAAACATTCCCATTGGACCGTTCCAAACAATAGTCGCGGCGCCCTTTATATATTTTTTATAAAAATCAACTGTTTCGTTTCCAATATCCAAAATATAATCTTTTTTTCCAATTTCATTTATTTTTTTATTATGCGCGTCCCAAAAACTTTTTTTATTGCTCACTCGCAAATCAATCGGCAAAATAATATTTTTATACCAGCCTTTCTTAATAATTTTTTTCGCAAACGCAACGCTTTCTTTATCAACCAAAGAACGACCGATTTCATAGCCATGAGCCGCGAAAAAATTATTAGCCAAAGCCCCGCCCAATAAAATACGATGAGCTTTTTTGCGAAATTTTTTTATCAAAGGAATTTTTGTTGCCAATTTTACTCCGCCTATAATTAAAATTAACGGACGAGCTGGATTTAGCGCTTTTCCCAAATGTAAAATTTCTTTTTCCAAAAGCAAACCGGCATAACTCGGCAGATATTTTTTTATCACGCTTACAGAAGCATGCGCGCGGTGGCTTACGGCAAAAGCGTCATTAATATATACATCAGCCAATTTTGCCAGATGGCGGGCTAAAACCGCGCTGTTCTCTTTCTCGCCTTTTTCAAAACGAATATTTTCCAACAATATAATTTCAGAATTTTTCATTTTAGAAACCGCTGTTCCTAACTGAAAACCTGATATATCATTTATAAAATTAATAGGTCTTTTAATTTTTTCTTTTAAAAATTCTGCCACAGGCAATAAAGAATGTTTCGCGTTTTTTTTCGCCGCATCAGGCCTTCCCAAATGAGACACAATAATAACTTTGCTTTTCTTTTTTAATAAATATTCCACTGTTTCAAGCCCTTTAATAATCTTATAATCATCCAAAATCCTCCCATTTTTAATCGGCACATTAAAATCACAACGCAATAAAACCCTCTTTCCTGCTAGGTTTTTTATATTTTTTATAGATTTTATTTTCATAATAAAGATTATCCGCCCTAGGCAGACCAGCCTCGGGCTGGCAAATTCACAAAATATAATTACAAATAACACAAATTATAATATAAAATATTATACCATTTTAAACCATAAAAAACCAATCAAAAAAATCAAAAATACTAAATTCCCCTCGCTTCTCCCTGGTCGCCTGTTTCAACCTTATTCCAAGGCAGGCGCCTTTTGATTGAATTCCAAAAGCTGAATAATTCTTCGCTTTTTAATAACGAACAAAAAGCAATATAAACTCCGATTCCGGCAATGCCTGCAAAGATGCCTTGGGACAAAACCCTTAAAAATGTATCTGTGCCGAAAAAATCCGCCATTAAATATTTTCCGCCTTGTACGGCAATGCCTGCCGCCACTGCTGCCAAAGAAAATTTTAAAGATGAAATAAGAATGTGAAGCTCGTCCATATCGCCGATATCAAAGCGCAAAACCATCCACAAAAGCATAAAATTAATTATGCTGGAAATGGAAAAAGCCAAGGCCAATCCGGGAACTCCTAATTTTCCTGAAAAATAAAAAGACAAGCCGACATTTATTAAAGCGCTTATCATGCCGACAATAAAAGGAGTTTTGGAATTATGCCGCGCGTAAAACATTCTTACAAACAAAGGAATGCTGGCTTGCGCGAAAATGGATATCGCAAAAAATCCAAGCGTATCTATGGTTAAAATTGTATCATTCCAATCAAAACTGCCTGTTCCCAAGACAACGCGAATTATTTGCGCGCGCAAAGTCAAAAGCAAAACTGTTGCCGGAACAACAAAAAATAAAATCTGCCGAAATGTATTGGAAAAATTAAAAATTAATTTCTTGCGGTCAAACGCAACTATTGACAAAGTGGGAAACGCGGCAACCGCGAAAGATATGCCGAATACGCTAATTGGCAAAAATTGCAAATTATTGGCAAAATTAAAAATCGTTAATGAACCACTGGCTAATGTGGAGGCGATAATTGTTATAACCAATAAATTAATTTGCGAAACAGCCAAACTTAAAACACGCGGTATTGTCATAATCGCGGTTTTTATCAAATTTTTATTTTTAAAATCAATAATCAACTTATACCGAAAACCCAATTTTAAAACCATCGGTATTTGCAGCGCCATATGCATAAAAGCGCCAAAAACAACGCCCCATGCCAAACCGTTAATGCCAAGCGCCGGCACAAAATATAATGCTCCGATAATTATTCCAATATTATAGAAAATCGGAGACAATGAATACAAAAAAAACCGTTTAAACGACTGTAAAATTCCGCCTAAAACGCTTGATATGCCCAAAAATATCGGTGATAAAAACATTATTCTAGTCAACATGACAACTGCTTGCTGTTTTTCGCCTGTAAAGCCGGGAGTAATGAATTTCATTATTTCCGGCGCAAAAATTATACCGACTCCTGACAAAACTATTAAAACAAGCCCTAAAATATTCAAAACATTGCTTACAAATTTCCAAGCATCCTTATTGGATTTTCTTTTTAAGCTAAAACACGCAAGAGAAGACGACTTGCCGATTAAACAGCTTAAAATAGGTATAAACCCTGCAGACAATGCGCCTAAAACCAATAAATTAAAAATCAAATCAGGAATCCTGAACGCGGCATAATAAACATCCAAAACATCTCCGGCTCCGAATTCACCAGCTAAAATACGATCGCGAAAAACCCCGAGAAATCTGCTTACCAAAGAAGAGAGCGCTACCAAAAGCGCTGCTATTGTTATGCTATTTATTTGTCCGGAGAATAATTTTTTTATCATACAAAATATTACAAATTATAATTTTTTGTTAGCCTGGGTTTTAAAACCCAAGCTAACAAAAAATTATAATTTGTAATATTATTTCATAATTCCCCTCCTGCTCAAAAGCCCGTTCTGCGCGCCCTGCCATCCAATCACCGATGCCGTGTTCTTGACTCCTGCCAGCATTGCTTTTTTGATATCGCCTTTAAACAATTCCATGCCTGCTGCAAAAGTTGAACCAAAAGCGTCGCCTACGCCGGTTGTGTCCACTCGTTTTTTTTCTTTTAATATTTTTTGATAATATATTTTTTTACCGTAATAAGCATGGGCCCCATATTTACCATTGGTAATTACCACAATTTCAGGACCATAACTTTTTATGACTTTTAATAAATTAGGAATTTCATTCAAAAATTTTCTATCTTTTTCTTTATGTCTGGGGTTTGATATCACAAGTTCAATCGCTTCGTCTTTATTTACGGTTAAAATATAAGTTTTCTTTAAAAATTTTCCAATTGTTTTTACGCCGGCATGAAGCTGGATATGCCCAGGATTCCAAGCTATTTTCGCCTTGCTTTTAAATACATTTTTTAAGATTTCACGCCATTTTCCGGAAAGCGAGGTTAAATAAATATATTTTGCCTTGTCTATTTCTTTTAACTCTTTTGCGCCAATGCTTAATTTTGTATTAGCCGCGCGATTGGAAAAACCGACATGTTCTTTATCGTTTCCGACAATGAAAAAAGTAAAACCGGTTTCGCATGTTTTAATTTGCTGTACAAAATTTGTGTTCACTTGATTTTTTTTAAAATTCAAAATTATATCTTTTCCGCGATTGTCATTTCCAAGCGCGACAATCGCGGCTGTTTTAAAGCCAAGTTTGGCAAGGCACACGGACGCGTTAGAAGCGCCGCCGCCAAAAGTTGAATACGAACGGTCAATTTTAAGTTTTGCCCCATATTCAAAAGCCATTAATTTTTGCGCCAAAATATCGTCCTTATTATCAATCATTATCGCCTCATCAGTATAAAAAGTAATATCCTCGGTAGTGCCGCCAATTGTTATAAAATCATATTTATGCATATTTTTTAAATAAAATTATGTATTATCATATATTAATATTAACATATATCTTTTTATTTTCCAATTTTAAAAAATTTTGCCTAAATTCATCTATAAAAATCTCTCTAATCCACAAAACTAATAATTCTATACCCCGAAATTAATTCATTTAGAATCTGTTCAAAGGGTTTATTTTTTATAAAAACATAGCTTAAAACCTGCTCTTCCGGCGTTTTTTCAAAACAAAGAAAAATATAATGGCCGTCTTGGGCGCTTATTATATCACTAATCTCGTTAACTTTTAAATTATCAATAGCATCCGCGTAAGAATATTGATTTTTATTTTGTGTTGTTATTGTCGCCTTGCCAAGCTCATCGCCGTATTTTTCAGATACGCGAATAAAATCATTTTTAGTTTTAATCATCTCCTTTATTCTGTAAATACGATTTATGGCGACTTGATTAACCTGCGCGTCGTTTGCCGCTCTTTCCGCGATTGCTTTTGTGATTTTTTCATCATTTAAATTTAAAAAATCAACATGAGGTAAATTATATTTTTTTGTTAGTTCGTTTATAGCCAAATATTTTGCCAATTTTGCGCGCGCTGAAATTTTTGTTTTATCATCTGTGCTATTAATAATGTCTTGCCATAAATAATAATCAATTACTTTGCCCCTGGCAATAAAAGCGGGTATGGGAATATATTTATTTGCTTGGCGAAAAAAATTATTATCAATATTAAATTTTAATATAGTAACGGTTAAGGCGAAATATAGCAGTATAAA
>JAGLLI010000044.1 GCA_023140595.1 Candidatus Parcubacteria bacterium | reverse complement strand
CCTTCATGATATTTTTGCAATGTTTCCCAGTCAAAACGAGGCTTATAATAAAAACCTTCCAAATGTCCGATTGAACACAATTTAATTAAATTTTTATAACCAACATTATTTTTCGCTAAAAGCAGAATATGATAATTTGATTTTTCATCGCTTTTTGAAGCCTTGTCAAAACGGGAATTTGGCGACATATAGCCTTCAAAACCGATTATAGGCTTAATTCCGGCTTTTTTACATTTTTGATAAAATTCAACCACGCCATACATAACGCCATGGTCGGTAATGGCCACCGCCGGAGATCCTTGCTCTTTTACTTTTTCTATTAATTCATCAAATTTGGACAAACCGTCCAACAATGAATAATGCGTATGCACATGAAGATGGACAAAACTCATTTATTTATATAAATTTATTTTATAAAATATATTTTATTATATACGCTTTAATACTATTTTGCAATAAAAAAAATCAAGTAAAACCTCCTTGAATTTATAAAAAAATTGAAAATATTTTAACCCTAATCTATAATAACTCTATCTCTTTTAATAACAAAATTCAACAGAAAAACAATAAAAGCCGCAAACAGCATTGTTATTATTAATGACATATAAATATTCCAAATCAACAAACAAAACAGAAAGAACAAAACCATAAAAATTCTGCCTAAATGCATATATAATTCTCTGTTCATCATGGCGCTGCCGATATTTTCGTGAGAATGTTTATAAAACGATGACTCCAAAGAAACTTGCATTACTCCTGTAAATAGACCGCCCAATGTCAATGCTGCCGACATTGACAGCACTTTTTCCGAAAAAGCCCTTAAAGCCAAAGAAAAAGCATGCCCGATTACGCCAACCCTGCCCAATGTTCTTGTGCCGATTTTATCTGATATTTTTCCACTCGCATAAGATGTGGCCGCATTGGCGATATTGGCAAAAATATAAATAAACCCGATTGACAAAAAACTAATTGACATAAAAAACATATAGACAGGCCAAATTATTCCCGCTGCAAAATAATCAACGCCTTCAATAAAATAAATCCAATTTTTATTATCACGATAAAAATCAAATATTTTATCGGTTTGAATATCAACTCGCGCTTTTATGCTTTTGGATAAAAATAAAACCGCTGAAGCGCATATTAATAAAACCGCGCTAACAACAAATGTTAATTTAAACCCAAGCGCGGTAATTAAAAAACCGCCTAAAAAAGGCATAAAAATTGCCAAAATAGTCGGAATCGCGTAAAGAAAACCAAGTTTGGCGCCCTCGTTTTTCGCGTGCGAGGAAACAAAAAAATAAATATGATGAGCGGTCCAATAAAAAACAACTGCCGTTACCGCCGGTATAATCAAAAATAAAAAATAAAAATTATCACCAAAAGCGCCGGATATTTTTTCATAATTATACAAAACAACGCAAAAAATTATTTCCGCCACATAACTTATTATCAAGCTTTTCTTAATGCCAATTCTGTTAATAACTTTTAATAAAGCATAATGCCCGATTGTTGACAAAATATAAAAACACAAATAATAAACTGCAATTACGGCGACCTCATATCCCTTTTTAAGCAAAAACAAAGGCACAAAAAGAGCCACCATTGAAAGGGCGGCACTTCTTAGAGTATCTGCGATTACCAAATCGTAATAACGATTATGCATCGCGTGTTTTATTGTATGGTAATTGAAAATTTTTACTGTCATTTTACTTTTGCGGTTAATTCTAGCAATTCATCATCTGAAAAAAATTCAATAATGATTTGTCCGCCGCTTCCTTTTCTTTTAATCTCTACTTTGGCTCCAAAAAATTCGCGAAAAGCAAATTCTTTATCTTTATCAGCATAGTTTATTTTTAAACGGGCATTTTTGGTGCCGCCGATTTTTTTAATTTCATTATTCGTGTCGCTAACCGATAGATTATTATGAAGTATCTTACGAAACAAAGTCATTTGCTTAACCTCTGTATCAAGTCCGATTAAATATTTCGCGTGCCCTTCGGTAATTTTATCGTCAATCAGAGCAATCTGAATTTCCTCTGGCAATTTTAGCATACGCAAAGTATTTGTTATAGAAGGACGGGATTTACCCATTTTCTTGGCAATTTCTTCTTGGGTTAAATTGAATTCGTCCGCCAATTTCTGATAAGCTTCGGCTAAATCTATGGGGCTGAGATTTTCTCTTTGAATATTCTCTATTAAAGCTACTTCCAACTTTTGCTGTTCATTTACATCCCTGAATATTATCGGCACCTTTTTTAAACCGGATAATTTAGAAGCGCGCAATCTTCGCTCACCCGCTATTAGCTCATACTTATTCCCAATCTTTTTTTTAGCTACAATCAAAGGCTGGATTACGCCGTATTCTTTAATTGATTCCACTAATTCATCCATATCTATATCTGTAAACTTTTTTCTTGGTTGCAAGGAGTTTACTTTAATATTATCAATATCAAGCTCTAAAGTATTATTTTCAGTATCCGCACCCGTCCTTACTCCGGCTGAGAGATTTGCCGATGATTGATTTTTTTTATTGGGAATTAAAGAGCCTAAACCGCGCCCCAAACCATTTGTCATATATTTATTATTTTAGTTAATAATTTCTTTAGTGCCGCTTGCATTTTTATTTGAAATCTCAGGCGGATTTCCTTGTAAAACTCCAACTGCCGCTTCAATCTGAGGATCCAAACCGTCATTATAATCTTCAAAAGAATATTCAATCGGGTAATCCACGTCAACTCCTTCATCGTTAATGCTTCTTCCGCTTGGAGTCAGCCATTTTGCAACAGTTATTTTTATTGAAGACCCGTCATCCAAATATGTTAAAGACTGCACCGAACCTTTGCCAAAAGTTTTTTTGCCAACCAATTTCGCCAAATTATTATCCTGCAAGGCTCCGGAAACAATTTCAGAAGCTGATGCCGAACCTTCGTTAACCAAAACAACGGTTAAAAAATCCTTTAAGCGGGCGCGTCCGCGCGCAAGATGTTCAATTTTTCTTTCTTCATTATATTTTTCAGTAACAACGATTCCGTCTTCCACCCATTCACTGGCAACTTCAATTGCCGTATCAAGGTATCCTCCAGGATTGTTGCGTAAATCCAAAATTATTCCATCAGGATTTTTATCCAAAACCTCTCTAACCGCTCCATTAAAAGCCAATTCAGTATCGTTGTTAAAATTTAATATTTTTATTACAAAAATATTATCATCCCTAAGCTCTGTTCTTATACTGCTAACAACAATTTTACCTCTTATAATTGAAATTTGTTTAATTTCATCCAAGCCTTTGCGAGAAATTGACAAAATAACTTCTGTTTGTTTCGGTCCCCTGATTCTATTCACAGCCTCGTCAATTGATATTCCCTGCGTGCTTACATCGTCTATGCTAAAAATCTTATCCCCTGCTTTAAGTCCGGCCTTTTCCGCCGGCATACCCGGCAATGGCGCGATAATTGTTAAAATATCATTTTTAATGCCTATTTCAGCGCCAATTCCCTCAAATGTGCCTGCCAAATCATCGGAAAAATCCTTTGCTATTTTCGGATCCATAAAAACCGTATAAGGATCTTTAAGCGACGACACCATTCCTTTTAGGGCTCCGTAAAATAATTTTTTATCGCCAGCTTCTTCATGGTCAACATATTGGCTTTGCAAAGCGTCCCAAGTATCCCAAAATAAGTTAAAATCAATGTCTTGCGAAAGCATTCCGCTCTTTTCTTCTTGGTATTTTCCAATAAGTTTGCCGGCATAAATTACTTTTTCAACGGCTAACTGCTTTGCGATTTCGTTTTTTGTGGTAATATAGATTCCACTGCCAAAACTCAAAAGCATTAACAGTATAACCAAAATTATCAATAAAAATCTTTTATAATTTTTAAAATTTATTTTTTTCTTAATTGTTTCTTTTTTATTTTTTTCCATAAAATCGCATAAAACAAAAATTACATATTTTAATGTAATTTTTTATAAAATACTATAAATTTATTTTAACATAAATCAACCCTTTATGGCAAATTTAAAATTCACCCCCTTGAATTAAACCAAAATTAAGCTATAATGATATTATAAATTATAAAAATATCAAAAATCTATGGCAAAATTTATTATAAACGGCGGGAAAAAATTATCCGGCGAAATTAAAGTAAAAGGCGCGAAAAATGCCGCTTTAAAAATTATTCCGGTGGCGATTCTTTCAAAAGAAAAAATTTTAATAACTAACTTGCCGCGAATTGAAGATGTAAATATGGCGCTTGATCTTATCGATGATTTAGGTGCTGATGTTAAAAAATCTAAAAATGAAGTTGAAATTTCTTGCGAAGATATTAATAAAACAGAACTCCCACCGGAATTTGCCAACAAATTCCGCGCCTCCATTATGTTTGCCGGTCCTATTTTGGCAAGATTTGGCGAGGTTAAATTTCCGCATCCGGGAGGATGCGTTATAGGAGCAGGAGGAGGACGGCCAATTGATATATTTCTTAACAGTTTTAAATGTTTGGGGGCGGAAATTACAGAACATGAAAAATATTATCACATTAAAGCAAAAAAATTAAAAGGCTGTGAATATTTTTTTCCAGTAGTGAGCGTTACCGGAACAGAATCATTTATTTTGACCTCCGTACTTGCCGAAGGCGTTACAAAACTCAAAAATTGCGCGATGGAACCCGAAATAAAAGCCTTGGCTAATTATTTAAACACTCAAGGAGCTAAAATAAAAGGAGCAGGCACACCGAATATTACCATTGAGGGGGTAAAAAAAATAAGCGCTGGTAATTTTAAAATAATACCCGACCGCATAGAAACCGGGTCATTCGCGATAATGGCGGCAGTAACAAAATCTGAAATAAACATAACAAATTGCAATCCCGAACATATTTTAATGCTTTTAAATATATTTAAAATGATTGGTATTCCTTTTGATTACGGCAAAAATTTTGTCAAAATTATGCCTGCAAAAAATATCAAGCCATACAATATCAAAACAAAAGAATATCCAGGGTTTCCCACTGATTTACAGCCTCCATTTACATTGCTTATGACACAGGCTAATGGCTCGTCTCTGATTCATGAAACCATTTATGACCGCAGGCTTATGTTTACGGATATGTTAACACAAATGGGGGCGGATATAATAATGTGCGATCCTCATCGCGTAGTAGTAAGTGGCGTTAGCAAGCTATACGGCAAAACATTAATTAGCCCTGACCTGCGAGCCGGAATTACACTGTTAATCGCGGCATTAATCGCCGAAGGGCAGACGGAAATAGATAATATATATCAAATAGACAGAGGCTATGAAGATATAGACAGTCGTTTTCGCGAACTGGGCGTCGATATAACGCGCATAGGAACTTTAAGAATATAATTTCAAAACGCTATGGAACTAAAAACAAGAAGAATTTTATATATTTTTTTTATACTATTATTTTGTATTTCAACTCCCTTAATTTCATTTTACGCTTCCGGCTACAAATTTTCTTCTGGATTAAAAATTCAGAAAACAGGAATTTTAATTGTTGACACTGAACCTGAAGGCGCAAAAATCTTTTTAAATGAAAAAATACAGCAAAAATTTATAAATAAAATTTTAAAAAATAATGATAAATATCTTAGCACTCCGGTAAAAATAAAAAACTTGGCTCCCGGAGAATATGATGTTAAAATCAGCAAGCAGGGTTATTGGGATTGGCAAAAAAAGTTAATGATAAAATCAGGCGAGTCCACTTATATTGAGGACGTTACACTGTTTAAACAAGACAGTCCAATGACTTTGATTAGCGGAAAATACAAATATCAAAGTATTTCTTATAATAAAGAATATATCAGCGCTTTTGCAAACGATAAATACGGAATTATTAATCTAAATAATAATATAATAAAAACTTTTCCAATTAGCGCTTCTACGTCGCCTATTCAAATTTTAAGCAATTCTGAAATTAAATGGTCTAGAGACAATAAAAAAATATTGATAAACAATATTATTCTGGACGCAAAAACAGGAGAAATTAAAAATAATATAAAAAAAGAAATTGGCGATAATATTAAAAATATAAAATGGGCGGAGGACAACAATTCAATTCTTTATCTTGATGAAAATAATTTAAATAAATACAATCTCGTGTCAAAACGGAGCGAAGTAATTGTTAAAAACGCTGCGACTAATGATTTTTGCTATTTTAACGGCGCAATTTATATAATGAAAAGAAATCATTTTTCAGTTAATTTAATAAAAATTAATCCAAAAGAAAAAAAAGAAAATAACATATTGAATTTGCCGTTTTCAGATTATTCTTTTTTAACGCGCGATAATAATTATCTTAATGTTTATGATGAAGCTCATGAAATTCTCTATATTATTAATCCAAATTCCCCTTTTAAGCCGCTCAGGGAAACTCTTAGCAATATTAAATTGATCAATTGGATTAATAATGAAAAATTATTATACGCAAATAAACATGAAATATGGATATATGATTTAAATTCGCGAAAAAATACTTTATTAACCAGAATCAGTCAGGAAATAAAAGGTATTATTTGGCACCCAAGCAATAACTATGCGATCTACAATACGCCAAACAGTATATATTCAATTGAATTGGATAATCGGGAAAAATACAATATAATAAAATTAATCACATTGGATACAATTCAAAATATTGAACTTGACAAAAACGGTGATAATCTATATTTTTATTCAAAAGCAGGCGAGCAGGAAGGGATTTATAAATTGTCTATTCAATAAAAAAACGTAGAGACAAAAAATTTTTTGTCTCTACGTTTTTTTATTTCACAAACTCGCGCCAATCTCTTTAATATATTTTTTTAGCCTCTCGCCAATCTCTTTGTCTTTGATTCCCAGTTTTAAAGTAGCTTTAATAAAATTAAATTTATCTCCGGTATCAAGCCATTCGCCTTCAAGCTTTAAGCCGATAATTTCTTTTTTATCTTGAAGCATTATTTCAAAAGCGTCAATCAAACGAATTTCACCGGATTTTCCTGATTTCATTTTTTGCAAAATTTCAATAATTTCCGGCGTAATTATATAAACGCCGACTGCGGCAAAATTTGAAGGCGCTTCGTCAATTGGCGGCTTTTCAACAAATTTTTTAATTAAATACGCGTTATCATTAATTTTATCCGCGTCAATTACGCCAAATTTATCAACTAAATTTTTATCAACTTCTGAAAATCCGAATATCGGCTTTTGATATTGCCCGTAAGCATCTATCATTTGTTTCGCCGGGCTTACTTTTGCGTCATAAAGAGTATCGCCGAACATAACCAAAACCGGTTCGTTGCTCACCAAATGAGCGGCACAGCTTATCGCATGACCATCGCCCAATGGCATGGGCTGGCGAACATAGGAAAAATTTGCCAATTTTGAAATCTCTCTTACTTTTTTAACCAAATCAATCTTGTTTTTTTCAACTAAATTATAATCAAGCTCAAAAGAATAATCAAAATGATCTTCCAACGCTCGTTTTCCTCTTCCGGTAACAAAAACTATATCTTCAATTCCCGCTTTTGCGGCATCTTCAACTAAATATTGAATCACAGGCTTATCAACAACCGGAAGCATTTCTTTTGGCTGAGCTTTTGTTGCCGGTAAAAATCTGGTGCCAAAACCGGCAACAGGCAGTATTGCTTTTTTAATTTTTGTCATAAATTTGTTTTAAATTTCCACTTAATATTATATTTAATCCAGGATTTTATATGATATACGGTTGTTGGATTTGTAAAAAATTTATACCAAGCAACTTGCGCGCTTTCGCGCGCGTGGTTATGAATTACTTTTACTTCCGGAAAATATATCACTTGCCAATTTTTATTCCAAAACCTGCGGCAAAGGTCTGTGTCTTCAAAATACATAAAAAATCTTTCATCAAAAAAACCGGTTTGTTTTAAAGCTTCAACTCTGCAAAAAGAAAAAGAGCCTAAAAGCCAATCCACAGTTCTTGTTTCTTTATGATTAAAATCTTTCATTAATAATCTGTCAATATCTTTTTTAGCAAAATTGAATTTTCCCAATGGCGTGCGGCGATATGCCGGAGTTAATAGACTATGCCAGCGATAGCAGGAATACTGAATGCTTTTATCAGGAAAAAGCTGCTGCGGTCCGATTATGCCTGTTTTTTTATTTTTTTCCATATATTCATACATTTTAACAAAAACATCTTTAAATACAATTATATCAGGATTTATTATGGCAATATATTTTCCTTTTGCCTTTCTTATTCCAACATTATTTCCCGCGCCCATTCCTAAATTTTTATCATTTTGAATGAACTTAACATCTTTATATTGCCAATTTAAAATTTCACCAATACTATCACCGGAATTATTATCAACCACAATAATTTCATAAGTTAATTCTTTATTATTCAAAATAAAATCAGCCTCTTTAATAGACTTAATACAATTCAGAGTATGTCCCTTTGATTTGTAATTTAGGATTATAATGCTTATATCCATATTTTTTACCAAAATATTATTCCTCTTGCTAACTTCCAATAAAAATCAAACACGGGATTTATTAATTTTAATTTCCAATCATTAAATTCCTGATGGCTTATTTCGCCAGTTATCATATTTACTATATCTTTATCTTTGATTTTTCGCAAGCTTTGATTGCGTTTACGCGCTTTTGCTAAATATAACCATGTTCTTGGTGTTAAAAAATATTTCCAAACCAGCAATTTATCTTTAAACCATCCGCTTTTCAAAGAAAAAAATATATGCCCGATTTCCATTAAAATAAATGGGGGCAAAATCAAAATCAGAGTTGGAATTTTATAACAAATCAAAATTGAAATTATCCGATTTCTGTCCATCCAATATACTTTTTTAATTGATCTTTCAAAATTATATTTTGTATATGCTATCGCCTTGGGCGCGATTACCGATCTTAAACCATTAAGCCGCATACGCCAAGGCAATTCCTGATCTTCGTTATACATCCAGTATTCTTCGTCAAACAATCCGACTTTTTCCAATGCTTCGCGCCTAAAAAACATAGAGCCGCCTGTCGGATAAAAAATATCTTTAATTTCAATAATTTGATTATTCCATTTTTCTTTATATCCTCTGCAAAATCCAAAACCTAAAAAATGCGTATCATTTCCAAGACTTGCTATTAAATTATTTTCGCCTGATAACATCATCCTCGCTTGCGCGACCGCGATTTTTTCATCGCTTTCCATCGCGCGGGCAAGTTCGCTAACGCACGATTTGTCTAAAACCGAATGGATGCTAATTAAAAAAACATAATCAAAACCTTGCAATATCGCTTGACGCATACTGTCATTACAACCCTTGGCAAAACCGTCATTTTTTGTATTTAAAATTAATTCCGCTTCCGGCGCGCACGTTTGTAGTAGTTTAACGCTTTCCGCGCTGGTCTCATTATCCGTAACAAAAATTTTTATTTCTCCTTGGTAATCCTGCTGTCTCACGCTTTCAATACATTCACGCAAAAAATTTTTGGCATAATCTTTATAGTTTGGTGATATTATTATTGCTGTTTTTTTATTCATTTATTTATGTCTTTGCCTCACTTTTAAAATTCATTTTTCCCAATATAAACGAAATAAACATTCCAAACACCCACGCAACTTTTAACAAATAATACTGCCAAACAGGGTGCCATTTTTTAAAATATTTAAGCTGGGAATCGCGGAAATATTTTTGTTTTTTTGATACGCTTACTTGTTTAAAACTTTGTCCAACATAGTCAACGCATTCTGCCGCCGGCGTATACCAAACTTCTTCGCCGGCATTTTTTATTTGATTGCAAAAATCCACCTCTTCAAACCATAAAAAATATCTTTCGTCTAATTTTAATTGTGGGGTATTATTTCTAACCAAAAAAAATCCCCCGCGAATTGAATCTACTTTTGCCTGTCTTTCATAATCAAAATCATTTCTTAAATATTTATTTAAAATACACGGAAAAATATGCGGCAGTTTCAGGACTATCGCCAATTGATCCCAAATTTTCGGAAATCTGCGGACATGCTTAATAACTTCTCCTGTTTCATTTATTAATTTGCATCCGCAAACGCGCGCTTGAGGATTTTCATCCATCCACTTTAATAAATTTACAAAAGCATCCTCTTTGACTCGCGTATCAGGATTAAGCAGTAAAACATACTCACCGCGCGCTTGTTTGATTGCTTGATTATTCGCTTTGGCAAAACCTAAATTCTCGGAATTAACAATTAATTTTACCTGCGGAAATTCTTTTTTAACAATATCAACAGTATTATCCCCTGAATTATTATCAACAACAAAAACTTCAAAATTTGATTTATCAAAATCAGAAAAATAAATCTCTTTTAAATTTTCTCTTAATTTCTCAGCAACATTCCAAGAAACAATTATTATGCTTAGTTTCATAAAAAACTATTTAATATTTTTTATCAACCTTAATCTTAAAAACTTTAAAAAACTCTTTTAACAAATACTGCTCAAATATTAATGAAAATATAAACATTAATAAAATATACCAAATTATAGCAATTTTATTTACAAAATTCTGCAACTTCCAAAACTTTTTTATAATAATCAAATGATGCAACAATGACCATTTTTTTATTTGCTTGCTTTTATTTTTTCGATTTAAGGCAATTAACAGCTTGTTCTCCCCAATCGCCCCGGCGGTACGGTCATGATAAATTTTAGAATCGCTTGCCAGTTTTGATTTATAGCCAGCCAAAAATAAACGATATGCCAAATCGCAATCTTCTTTATACATAAACATCAACTCATCAAAATACTGATTATTAAATTTAACTTTTTCCAAAGCCTTAACGCGATACATTGCCGCGGCTCCGCTGGGACCGAGTATTTTTAATTTATCAAACTGTCCCTTGTCAAACTGTCCTTGTCCAATATCAAAAAATCTTAAGCCGCTTTTTAATTTTATTCCAAATGAATCAATCACATTTGTTTTTTCATTTTCTTTAAAATTCCATTTATAAATTTTAGGCGCGACTGAGGCAAATTTGTCATCCGCGATAATTTCATCAAGCATTTTTTCTATCGCGCGCTTATCCAAAATCATATCTGGATTTATTACCAAAAAATATTCAGCGCCATTTCTAGCAGCCTCGCTTATCATTAAATTATAACTCTTTGCAAACCCTAAATTTTCTCCTTCTTTAATAATATTAATTTGCGAATATTTTTTTAATATCTCCGCATTGCTTTTGTCGTCATCGTCAGTACAATCAACCGCCAATATATTAAAATCTAAGTAACCTTGCTTAAACAAGCTATCCAAAAAATACGGCAAATATCTAGAAGTTGATTTACCGTATGTTATAAAACCGATTGTTAATTTTACGTTATTTAAATTTTTCGGCATACTATATTACTAACTTGTCTTGCATTTTCTCTTTCGCAAAAATTTGAGCACGTAATAAACTATCAAAAGTTCCGGCATCTATCCACTCGCCCTCAACCATGGACACATCTAATTCGCCTTTTTTTAAATACCAATTATTCAAATCAGTAATTTCAAGTTCGCCTCTTGCGCTTGGCTTTAAGCTTTTTGCCGCCTGAATTGCGCGGCTATCATAAATATACAGACCGGTTACACAATAGCTGCTTTTAGGATTTTTGGGCTTTTCTTCTATGGAAATTGCTTTATTTTTTTTATTGAATTCCACTATGCCGAATCTTTCCGGATCTGAAACTTCCTTAGCAAAAATTTTTCCTCCTGATTTGAAGTTTTTTATATCCTGAATAAAATCATCTTCAAAAATATTATCCCCCAAAATCATTGCAACATTGTCTTCGTCAATAAAATTTTCTCCGATTATAAAAGCTTCCGCTAATCCTTTGGGTTCATCTTGTATCTCATAAGTGAATTTTACCCCAAATTCTTTGCCAGAGCCAAGAAGATTTAAATAATCGCCGGCTCGTTCAGGCGACACAATGATTAATATCTCTTTTATCCCAGCCTTTACGAGTGTATTAAGCGGATAATAAATCATCGGTCTGTTATAGACCGGCAATAATTGTTTGCTTGTAACTTTTGTGCATGGCCGCAAACGCGTAGCGCTGCCACCTGATAAAATTATTCCTTTCATATTATTTTATTTTTTAAAAAATATATCGCAATTGCTTTTTAATTTTCAAAAAATCTTCATTTTTTAATTCCGAAATTTTTTTTCTTGCCCTTTCTTTATCAATTGTTCTAATCTGAAACAATAGCACAATTGAATTTCTATTTAATTTTGAAATATTTTTATCCAAAAAATAAGTTGTAAGTCTGCTATCAGCCTTCAGATTTGACGTAATAGGCGCTATAACAACTGTATTCAAATTTTTATTTAACACATTATTTTGCAATACTAAAACCGGTCTATATCCAGACTGTTCATGTCCTTTGACCGGATTTAAATCTGCTAAAAAAATATCCGCTTGTTTAATTTTCATCTACTTAATATCAGATTGAATTAAATTCCAATCATCTTCAGATGGCAAGTCATCAAAATTAATTTTCGCCAAAGCCTTAGTATCCCTGTCAAGCTTATTATTAAACCAAAGTTCTAATGCTTTTTTTATAACCAAACTTTGAGTTATTTTTTCTTCCGTAGACACTTTTTTTACTTCCTCAACTAAATAAGTCGGCAATAATGATGATAATCTTGTAGTTTTTGTATTAAGCATAAAATATTAATATTACATTTATATATTACAAAATCGTAATATTTATGTCAAGTAATAATTTTATATATTCAAATATTCTTCTAATGCTTTTTTATAATTTCTCAAAGGCTTTAATTTTGTATTTTTTAATCCGGAAAAAGCCGGTCTTTTTGCAGGTCGTTGAAAAGCGTTGCCGCTTACCGGTCTAATTCTTATA
Source organism: Candidatus Parcubacteria bacterium (assembly GCA_023140595.1). GTDB lineage: Bacteria > Patescibacteriota > Patescibacteriia > Patescibacteriales > UBA12075 > JAGLYP01. Next base: position 1,681 of record JAGLLI010000044.1, on the reverse strand, counting down.
TCGGATTTAAGCATATCAAATAATTCCTGAACAGCTTCAAACCAGCTTACTTGCTCGGAGTTTGTAATATGATAAACTCCAAATTCTTTTTTACTTAAAACAAGCTCCTTGGTTGCCAAAGCTAAATCCGGCGCGTAAGTAAAAGAACTGACTTCGTCGTCAACAACCTTTAATTCTTCCTGCTTTTTGCTTAAATCAATCATTAAATCAAAAAAGCTCTGTTTTGAAATTTTGCTTGTTGCTTTGGGTCCGAAAAGCCAAGACAATCTGATAATATAATATTTTAATTTTTTATTTTTACGAGACAAAATTTCCTCCTCACCCATTAACTTTGTAATCGCGTAATTATTACATGCGCAAGGCGCAAAATTTTCATCAAAACCTCCATTCTGCTTTGCCTCCAAAACAACAGCCGGAGTATGTCCGCCAAATATATAATCAGAAGAATAATGCACAAGCAAAGCTTTGTTTTTTAAAGCAATATCAGCAAGATAACCAACCGCGCGACCGTTTATTTTTTTTGCTAATTCAAACTCACGCGTGTCTTCCTCGCATTTATCAACCGCGTTATACGCGGCGGCGTTTATAATAATTTCCGGTTTAATTTTGTTAATTTTATTGCTCAAAGCCTCTTTATCTGTAATATCAACAACATCTGAATCCCAAGCAAAAGCTTTATTATTCGCGCTAAAAACTTTTTTTATTTGGCTTCCCAGAGTGCCTTTCGCGCCTAAAATTAATATTCTCATACTATGTTCCGTACTGGCGGCGATAATAATTGCGATATTCTCCGCTTTTAATTTTTTGCCACCACTCTTTATTATTTTTATACCAATTAATCGTATGTTTTATTCCCGCGTCAAAATCAACTTCCGGGTACCAGCCTAAATCTTTTTCAACCTTGCTAATGTCAATCGCGTAACGCAAATCATGCCCCTGTCTATCCGCGACATATTCAATCATTTCCTCCTCAAAACCCAATAAATTTAAAATAATTGAAGTTATTTCCGAATTGGATAATTCATTCCCTCCACCCAGGCAATAAGTCTCGCCGATTTTTCCTTTTTTAATAATACAATCCACTCCGCGATTATGGTCTCCGACATATATCCAATCCCTAACGTTCTTGCCATCGCCATATAAAGGAACTTTCTTATTTTCCAATAAATTCGTAACAAAAAGCGGAATTAACTTTTCCGGAAACTGGTATTCACCATAATTATTTGAACAATTAGAAATCGTAATCGGCAGTTTGTGGGTATGAAAATACGCTCTAACCAAATGATCAGATGCCGCTTTTGAAGCGCTGTAAGGACTGTGAGGATTGTAGGGCGTAAACTCATTAAATTTTGGATCGCTAAATCCAAGAGATCCAAAAACTTCGTCAGTTGAAACATGATGAAAATGAATTCCTTTGTTATTTTTAGCCGCGTCCAAAAGAACGCGCGTGCCGTTGACATTGGTTCTGATAAAATCTTCGCTTGAAATTACAGAACGGTCAACATGGCTTTCGGCGGCAAAATGAACAATCAAATCAATATTTTTCACAAGTTCATTCACCAATCTTTCATCGCAAATATCACCTTTTACAAAAGTATAATTGGGATTATTTTCAATTGCTTTTAAGTTATCCAAATTCCCGGCATAAGTCAAAAGATCCAAATTAACAATTTTATCATCA
>JAGLLI010000043.1 GCA_023140595.1 Candidatus Parcubacteria bacterium | reverse complement strand
ACGGTAGTATTCTGTATGACCCCAATTTTTGGCTATGGCATATATCCATGGCTGAAACTCTCTTTCCTTATCAAAAACATCAAATTTATCAAACGCTCTTAAAAACGCCTCTGAACAAAGATCTTCTGCTATTTCTTCATTAAAATTAACCCGATACCAAAAATAGTTATAAATTTTATCTTTGTATTTCTTATATTTTTTAATAAAAAACCTATTACGCGCCATATTTCTTTTGGGTTAAAATTCATATTACTTTAACCCAAAATCCAAAATTTTGCAAATAATTTCTTATTTCTTTTTTCCTTTTGCTTTGCCATTGTTGCTGTTATTAGAATTTCCTTGCGTTTTTATATTCATTTGAAACTTATACTTATTGTCTTTTGAGCTCATAATTTGTCCTTTTTCTCTGCCGCTTATCGCGCCTATATCTTTAAGACAATTTGTATAATGAGCCAAACAGCTCATAAAAGCGCCATGATTTCTAAAAGAACCTTCGCAAGGATGACATTCCGTAAAATCGTCATTATCTTCGCTTGTAATATCAACACAATTTTCATCAATCTCTCCATCGCAATTGTTATCAATATTATCACCGCAAATCTCAGTTGCCGCCGGACTTGTGGTTGCGCTAGAATCATTGCAGTCTGTATTATTAAGAACATATCCCGTAGGTTGACTCGTGGAGCTTATAGAGTCCGCTGGGTTTCCATATCCATCTCCATCCGCGTCTAAATAATATGTCTGTACGCATACTTCGTCTCCTCCGCTGCAATCACTATCAATACCGTCTCCGCAAATTTCAGTTGCTCCCGGGCTGGTTGTGGCGCTGGTATCATCGCAATCCGTATTATCAAGAACATATCCTGTAGGCCTTGTTGTAGAATCTACAAAATCCGCAGAGTCTCCGTATCCGTCTCCGTCTGAATCCAGATAATATCTAGTTGTAGTGGCAGTCGGTTCTTCGCAATTTTCATCAATCTCTCCATTGCAATTATTATCAATTCCGTCATCGCAAACTTCATCTACCGCCGGACTTGTACTGGCGTTAGAATCATCACAATCTTGATTTCGCGAAACATAGCCATCCGGCAAAGCGCACCAATCCATAGTTAAAGAAGCGTCTCCATATCCATCTCCGTCCGCGTCCCTAAAATAAGTGCTGGTGGCAAGGCCTTCATTGATATTTCCGTCACAGTTATTATCAACCCCATCGCAAATTTCAGCAACACCCGGTTTTATATTTGCGCTTGTATCATCACAGTCCAAATTATTAGCAATATAATTTGATGGCGCTTCGCATGCATAAGTGGATGTAGCCGAACTGTCACCGAACTTATCGCCATCTTCGTCAATATAAAAATACTTAAAATCGCCACTATCGCAGTCATATGTAAAACCATCGGCTTTTACAGCCATAATTGTGCCTACGCCTACGCAAATAGCAAGCACGACAAGCGCTACATTAATAAATAATTGTTTGAATTTTAACATAAAATTTGAATAATTTTGCTAGTTTTAAAGCAAAACTAAATTAAATTATTAAATAGAATAATATCTTATACTATATAATAAACACGAGGACTGGATTTGTTACATGGTTTTGCGTGAATTTGGGAAAAAAAGAGAGACGATGCGAAAAATACGCGTATCATCTCTTTAATATTGTTTTAAACGAATAAAATTAATAATTATTGAAAAATCCGTATGGTGTTTCAAGTTCTATTTTATTCTTCTTTCTCTTAAATTGTTCACAAACGCCTAAATCAAACATTTCAACATGAATTTCTTCGGATACCTCTTTTAAAATTTTACTAAATTCCGGATTATTTTCACCGACAACGTCAATTCCCACACCGCAATTAAATGTCTCAAACATATTTCTCCAAGAATCTTCTGACTCTTCTTTGATTAATTTAAAAATTAGCGGCACTTTCGGCATTGTTTTTCTATATAATATTCCACTTCCCACATGACCGATTTTAGTGGCGCCTCCTCCTGTATTCATTGATATGCCGTGAAGCAATGATAATTTATTTTTTTCTTTTAATTTCTTAATAATTCTTTTGATAACAATCGCCCATTGTCTGGTTGGAGATAAAATTGCCTCACTTACTGTCATTCCATTTAACATTTTGGGCTTATCATTAATTTTATATTTCCCGCGATAAGCACATTCTTTATTATTCAAAAACGGATATTTTTCCGCGTATTTTTTATGCATCAAATCAATTCTGGCTAAAGTAACTCCATTTGACATCATTCCTGAATTATCAATATTTTCCCAACTAGCTCTGCCATTACTTGCAAAACCATATATTTTATCTCCCGGCTTAACATTTCCGGCAACTATATTCTTTTTTTCAGTTCTAGCATATATTCCAACATCAAAAACCATACTTGAAATTTGAGTAGGCAAATCCGCGGTTTCTCCTCCGAGAAAATAAAACATATCAAATCCGTTCTCTTTGTAAATATTAATTAATTCTGAAAATCGCTTGGCCACTTGCTCCATTATTATATTTTTGGGAATGTTCATCGCGTTGATATTTATAACATCAGTTACTACCCACTTCCCTGTAATAAATCCGCTAGCCGCAATATCTCCGGTATTCATGGATATCGCGTCATCAACCGCGCCTTGAAATATTGTTACGTCTCCTGTTTCCAAATAATGCAATACTCTTTGCACAATCTTACTACCGTCGCCATCCATATGCATTGTAAAAACATTATCAGGATTCTCAGGATCAGTTACAATATTTACAAAGGCATCAGGATAATCATTCGCAATATATTTTGTAAATATTTTTCTTACATTTGATTTCCTCGGATCAACTCCGAGCTCTTTATACTTACTTGCGCTAGACATAGTTTTGAATAATTATTAATTTAAATCACACCATTCTCTGGCATTTTGAAACATTTTTAACCAAGGAGAAACTTCCCACTTTTTATTAAACTCATCCGGCATCCATGGCCATTGCCATTTTAAAAATGATCTTTCCGGATGTGGCATCATTGCCAAATGCCTTCCATCTTCTGAACAAAGCCCGGTAATTCCTTCTACTGATCCATTTGGATTAAATGGATATTTTTCGGTTCGCTCTCCATTGTCGTCAACATAGGCAATTGTTGCCAAATTCTTATCCTTAACATCTTTTAAAATATTAATATCCGGAAAATCCAACCTTCCCTCACCATGCGCTACCCACGCGCCAAATACTGAGCCTGCCATATCTTTAAACATCATAGCGGGACTTTCCAGTATTTTTACAGTTGTCCAGCGCGACTCAAATCGATCTGAGTCATTATGAATAAATCTAGGCTGTTTTTCGTTTTCAATTCCGCTCCATGGCACAATACCTAAAAGCCCCATCAACTGACAGCCATTGCAAACGCCCAATGAAAAAGTATCTGTTCTATTATAAAACTTTTTAAACATTTCCTTTGCTTTTTTATTGTATTTAATAGTGCTAGCCCAGCCTTTCGCAGAGCCTAAAACATCCGCGTAAGAGAAACCTCCAACAAATACTATTCCTCTATAATCATCTAAATCAACAACACCTGCTAAAATATCCGACATGGTCGCGTCCCACACCTCAAAACCAACAGAATAAAACGCACTCACCATCTCTCTATCACCATTGCTTCCTTCTTCGCGAATAACCGCGATCTTTGGCTTTTTATTGCTTTCCAAAATTTCTGTTGATGTTGATTTTGGAGTGAACGATAATTTATAAGCAGGATTTTTCAAATCAAAAATATTTTTCTTTTCTTCATTAGCACTTTTTGGATTCATCTGCAATTTTTCCAATTGATAACTTGTTTCTTCCCAAATTTGCCGTAATTCTCTCATGTCTCTATTTAATATTTCTGCGTTATTATATTTTATCTTTATTATTTTATCTTTTGTAGTTCTTCCAAGCCTATACGCTATGTTATCAATATCATATTTTTTCAAAACACTATTCAATTCATTTATTTTATCTTCACTAACTTCTATTACCAACCCAAGCTCTTCATTAAAATAAAATGAAATAGCATCAGCGCTTTTATTTTTGCAATCAATATCAAATCCGCAATTACCGGAAAACGCCATCTCTAATATTGTTGTTATAAGCCCGCCATCCGATTTATCATGGCCTGACAAAATAATATTATTATCAATCATTTCCTGAATGGCATTAAAAGAATTTTTTAAATTCTTTGGATTAACTATATCAGGAGATTCATTTCCTATCTGGTTTAAAGTCTGCGCGAAAGCCGAACCGCCAAGCCGATTTTTATTATCCCCCAAATCAATAAACCATAACTCGCTCATTCCCACCTTTTTAATATTAGGAGTAATAACTTTTGTAATATCAGGCATACTGGCATAAGCGGAAATCGCAAGTTCGCCCGGAGATTTTACTATTTCGCCTCCGATTTTTGCCGCCATTGACAAACTATCCTTTCCGCCGTCAATTGCTATTCCAAGATCTATCATTAAATCACGAGTTGCAATTGCGGCATCATACATTCTAGTTGCTTCTCCTTCCAATTTTGCCGCCCACATCCAATTGCCTGAACATTTTATATCTTTAATATTGCTTATTCGCGCCCAAACCATATTTGTCAAAGCTTCGCCAACCGACATTCTCGCTCCAGCCTTAGAGTCAATAATCATCTTTATCGGCTGTTCACCGATTGAAATAGCCGCTCCGGTTTTATTAAAATGTGTTTGAGCTATTACGGCCACATCTGATACCGGTAATTGCAAAGGACCGCAGCACTGTTGTCTGGCAATTAACCCAGTTACACTTCTGTCCACTTTGTTAGTCAAAAATCTTTTTGAACCAACCTGTAACAATTTTAAAACATCAATTAAAGCATCTTCCATGGTTAATTTATCAGAATAATCAATTGCTTTAAATTTCTTTTTTAATTTTTTATCGCTAAATACTTTTTGAGGCATTTTGCCAAGTATTTTTTCCAATTCTAAATCAACAATCACCGAATTATCAAAACTGTCAATCAATTCTATTCTTCCACTTTCCGTTATCTCGCCCAAAATCTCACAATTAATTCGTTCCCTTTTGCAAATCGCCTTAAATTCATCAACTTCTTCAGGGAGTATTAATAAAGCGTTTCTCTCCTGGTATTCAGCCCCCCAAATTTCCAATACTGAAAGCGTATTGTCGCCAACTTTTATTTTTCGTATATCAACCTTGCCACCTACCGGTTCTACAATTTCCGTAACAACATTGCAAGGTCCGCCTGCTCCCTGGTCATGGATGCTGACGATTGGATTTCTACTCCCGAGCTCAACACACGCCCTTACTATTCTGTTCATTTTTTGCTCCATCTCGGCGTCTCCTCTTTGCACCGCGTTAAAATCAAGTTCGGAGGCATTTTCACCTTGAATCATACTTGAAGCGGATCCTCCGCCCATTCCAATTCTATATGCCGGGCCGCCAATTTGAATAATAATCATCCCCTTCTTTGGCTTATCTTTTTCAAGATGCCGACCGTCCATCTGCCCAATCCCGCCTGTAAACATAATTGGCTTTAAATATTCTTGCCTTTCATTGCTTGATAACTTCATCCCAAATGACCGAGTGAAACCTTGAATAACAGGTTCACCGAATTTATTTCCGTAATCACTTGCTCCATTGCTCGCGTCAATTTCAATTTTTAAAGAAGATGCTAAATTTGACGGATACTTAAATGATTTATCCTCCCAAGGCAAATCATAATTTGGAATATTTAAATTTCCCACGCAATACCCTGTTGTTCCCGCCACTACCAAACCTCCTTTTCCAATCGCCTCCACGTCCCTGATTCTTCCTCCGCCGCCGGTTTCCGCTCCGGGAAACGGAGCCACTCCGGTTGGAAAATTATGAGTCTCAGCGGTGAAAATAAAATGATAAGTTGAATCATTTTTTTTATACAGCGACATCTTCCCCGGACTATTCGGAATTAAAGTTGAAATATCATAGCCCCTTATCGCGCTTGAGTTATCTTTAAAAGCCACTAAACTATTTTCCGGATTTTTTTCAAGAGTTGAAAAAATTATTTCAAGCAGTGTTTCATTCATTTCTATCTCGTCTATCACCATTTTCCCTTTAAAAAACCAATGTCTTGAATGTTCTGAGTTGGCCTGGCCAAGCTGAAAACATTCCACATTGCTTGGATTTTTTTTAATTATATTTACAAATAGATTATAATAAAAATTAATATCCCAGTCATCCATTCCCAACCCCATGTCAATATTAATTTTTTTTAACGCATCAACCCCTTCTTCTATTAATAAAACTTCAAATATTTTTTCCGGCTCAATTCCCGTTTCAAAACTTTCCAAAGTTTTAGCATACACGCATTCCGTCATTTTATCATGATTTTTTTTTATAAACTCATCTCTGTTTATTCCATCTAAAATCCTATATCTTCTGGATTTTTCTATTCTCACAACTTTTTCCAATCCGCATGCGTGGCAAATTCCAACCGCGTTAGTTGAAAAAGCCGTAGCAACATTCAAGCGAGGACCTATTTCTACTACTTCATTATTTTTAAAACATGATTTTTTTTGAATATTCTCCAATATAAAACCATCAGCTAATATTCCACGTAATATTTTTTCCTCTTTTTCAGTTAATCGCTCGCTTGTATCAACATTAAAACAATGTTCCAAATCCTTTTTTTCTTTATAAAAAAAATGATACATAATTATGTCTATTTAATAATTATATCTTTATACTACCTAATATAAAGATAATTTGCAAAAAAATTCTACAAATTATCCAAAACAAATTCCAATCTATCCTCTTTAGATTTCATTTTAGGAACCTTAACCAAGGGAGCCTTTAATTTTTTATAGCTCTTTTCCAATAACTCTTGAAGTTTCTCCTGATCTTCCTCGCTTTCTGTTCGAGCATAATCTTTTTTATAGGGCAAAAATTCAAATAAAAAAACTTTTTTGTACTCACATTTGCTTATCGCCTTTTTTAAACATTTATCGAAACTAAGTCCGCATAATTCATAATACGCGTCACTGTCAGGTATGGCTCTGTCAAAAAAAATCACTTCATCTTTTGGTAAATTTTTTTCAACGTCAATTTTTAAGTCAAGTATTCCTTTTTGAAACTCTAATTCATTCTTTCTAATTTCTTTAATAGTCCTGCCTTTTTTTATTTCCTGGTCAATATAAATTCTGGCAGCTTCATACACTACTCTATAACCTTTTTCTTCCAACAATTCAACCACCGACGTTTTTCCGGAATGAGGCGCGCCGGTTATGACATACCAATTATTATTTTTGGACATAAAATATAAAAAATAATTAAATATTGTATTAATTTTAGCATATTTTTAAAAAAATAAAAAGAGCACCTTTGTTATTTTCCAGTGCTCTTTTGAAATTTTAATATTGCATTATTTTTGCATGGTTTAAAAAATTTTACAAAATTCCATATCTTTTCTCATTAAATCAATACATTGTTGGTCAAATTTTAGAGTTTGTATTTCACTCCATCTATAGCAAGGAATACCGCAAAATTCTTCCGCTGGATTTTTAAGTAAAAAGAACGAAACTTTCGCATTACACGCCAATTCTCCATCTTTAACTGAATCGTCACCGAAATATACCATTCTATTTCTAAAATATAATATTTGTTCAATTGATCTGGCTGAATCATCTACCAACATGAAACTATTCAGCCATTGAGATTGAATTAAATCAAAAAGATACGAAGAAGGCTTTACTCTTCTGTCAATTAACTCGGGATAACTTGCCCCGCGCATATCATCATCAGTTACCATAATTTTTGGAGTATTCAATCCCCATAGTTCAAATGTTTTTTGAATAAAAATATCATGGCCTGACGAAAGAATTGCAAATTGAATATCCAAATTTCCATCTTTATTTAATTCTTTAAGGAATTTATAAAAATTAATAAACCCGGGACATGGTTCGGGCCAAGAAGTATCATCGTCATACTTAGCGCCAATCTCATTTATCAAAAATGACATTTTCAATAAAACAAGCATCTCAGTAATCGTTCTATGGTTCTCTAAATCTGATAATACCCATTCTAATGGGCTTCCCTTTCCTTCTGGCACAAGACTGGTAAGTGTTTTGCCATGCTTAACAAAACATTGTTCAGCATTTTTAATTAAAATTCCCGTATTATCAGTTTGTCTTAATATTTTCAAAACCAATTCTTCGGGCGCTCGATTTTGCAAGCCCCCAATTTTTTGATAAACCTTTAAGCCCATTTCACCGAAAAGTTTTTTAATCGCATATTCATATGACCTATCCACATTTACACCATTCGGACTTTTTGCAAAAGTATTTGCCACAGTTCCATCAAAATCACTTACAAATAAATATCTAAAAACCATTATCGTACCTCCTTTTCAATAAAATTAATCTAATTTATTATAAAATTCTTGCCAATAATAAAACAAAAACTTATTTTTCAAGGTTCAAATATAAAAAAACAAACCATATGGAAACCTCCTTAAGATTTGTTGTTTTTACGCATTCTTACTTTATTAAAATTTGCAGAAAAAGTCAAGTTTGAAAATCACAGTTTGAAAATCACGAATTTATTTACACTAAAAACTATTTATTATCATCCCCGATCGTCTTAACCCCAACCGAATACCAGTCAATTTTGCGGGATATATACATGATTGTTGCCAAGACAAAAAATAGACCAACGCTTCTGAATAGAAGCGAATAATCTTCCGGCTGAACAACTGTAGCGAAATGATTTTGTTAATTCTATAATAATATTTAACTATACTATTACTATAGCGCATTCTATGGAATGTGCTAAATGATTTTATAAAAGGCAACACCCAGCGGTCTCTGCCGCAGGGTTATCCTATCGCCTTTAAGCCTGACGCCCTGCGGTCTCTGCCGCAGGGAGGGGTTCACTCTGTTATTTATTGTAAAAATATTTCTAAAAATCCAATTTTTTGTTTTTACTTTATTTTCTGTTTCTACAGTCTTTAATCTTTTATTTCCGAGTTTCTCCCGCCGTTATCTTTAACGGTCGCAGATAAATAAAATTATTTTTTATCATAATCAATGCCAATCCTCCAAATATTCTTTTCCAAAAATGCTTCAATGGTTTGTCTGTTAGCTTTATTTATAAGATTTGAATGCGAAAGCTTATTATTTTTCGCGTAATCAGCAAGCGTGATGATTTTTTTACCTTCCAAATAGGCTAATCGTTTATAATAGCTGTTAGTAATCGCTTTTCCGACAATTTCTTCCATAATACCGGTCTTGCCGCTTTTATCAAATTCTCTGAATGCTTCATAATATTTTTTTCTATCAATAAATTTTATATTTATCGGAACAAATCCTTCTCGTATTAATAAATAATTATTAATAACGCGTCCGATACGGCCATTGCCGTCAATAAACGGATGAATGTGTTCAAAAGCAAGATGCAATTCCGCAATACTTTTAATTATATTTTTGTGGCTCGCGGCATTGTATTCTGTCAGCATTTTTTCAAGACGATCTGCTACTTCTTTAGGATTTGGAGCGATATAGTTTCCAACGCGAACATACTCATCTCCCTGCCTAAATCTTCCGGCGATATC
>JAGLLI010000042.1 GCA_023140595.1 Candidatus Parcubacteria bacterium | reverse complement strand
CCGCATAAACAAAATTTCCTCCGCCGTGCCAATTAACCAATTTCGATATTCCGCCTTGCTCGCCATCTATAACTTTTTTAAGCCGCGCTTCTGGCAATTTATGTATATAATCCATTTGCTCTATTAAAATATATTGCCTGTTCATTTTATGGGCAACTGCGCCTGTCGTACCGCTACCCGCAAAAAAATCAAGCACAATGTCATTTTCCTTTGTTGCCAATTCCATAATTCTTTTTATGAAAGTTTCTGGTTTTGGATTTGAAAATAAATTTCTTTTTAATAGCTTATTTAAATGTTGAGTTCCGTTTGTTGTTGTGCCTACATCATCCCAAATAGTTTTTGAAATTTTTCCCCTTTCTAGTGCTTCAAATAAAAATCTTTTTCTTTGCGGTCCAGCTTTTCCGTCTGTGCCAAATACTATTCTATTGTCTTTCAATAATTCTTGAAATTTTTTAAAATCGTTTTTCCAACTGCAGTCATCATTTGGCTTGTAAATTTTTCTTGTATTTGGGTTTTTAATCTCATACTGCTGATTCGGTCTCCAACCGCCAACTTGAAATGGGTCAGCTTTCCATTGTCCCCTTGGATCATTGTCTGGATTAGAAAAACCTTCTCCGCTTTCAGGTAATCTAAATTCTTTTCTATTTTTAATTATATAATTTATATTTTTAAAATAAACCAAATTGTGTGTATGCGCAACAGAAATTATTGCTGTATTGGTAATAGATTTTGTAGAATTCCAAATTATATCTCCTAAAAAATTATCTTGTCCAAAAATTTCATCGCAAAGTACTTTTAAATAAGCAAATTCCCTATCATCTATTGAAATAAAAATACTTCCATTCTTGTCCAATAACTCTAATGCTATCTCTAGCCTATTCTTCATAAAAGTTAACCATGAACTATGATTAAAATTATCGTTATATTTAAAACCATCGTTTCCGGTATTGTATGGCGGATCAATGTAAATCAGCTTAACTTTATTTCTATAATTCGGAAGCAATGAATAAAGAGCTAAAAGATTATTTCCTTTAATAACCAAATTATCACTCTTAGAAATATTATCTATTTTATGCTCACCTTTTTTATCAAATTTTTTTGTGTTAGTTAAAACTTTTGGTTCTCTAAGTCTATCTATTTCATCCGGAGCAAGAACTGTATTATAAAAAATTTCATTTCTTTTGACATCTTCCTTTTCTTGTCCACCCTCTAAAATACAATCTTTATGCGGAAATACCAAAGAAACATTATCTTGAGAAGATATAAATTTTTTATTGTCTGTAAGCCCAATATTTACTTCAAAAGCCGTGAAAGAATCCGGTAAAAATTCATTCATCGTAATCAATTGCAAAAAATTTTCTTTTTGAAAAATTGTTATTTTACCTATTTGCTTAAAAAATCTTTTTTTCACTTCCTTGCTTGCAGCTAATAGATTTAATAATTTTTCATCATCTTTTGTAATCAGAGAAATAAGCTCACCCTTCAAAAGCTTATTATCATCTTTGGAGAAAAGTCTTTTTTCCTTTTTTAAAATTTTTAAAATTTCATCGAAAAATTTGTTCATATTATTATCTTAATATAGCATTATTTAAAATACAAAAAAGTTGTTAACTTGTATAAAATATACCATTTTTTAAACATAAATTCAATTTTTACTTAAATTCAGCTTTTTTCAATAAAATAATTAATTTAATTATGGTATTTTAGCTAGTCTATGTCCTATAATTATATTTATATTATTGTAACACAAAAAAACACGTCTTTTAAGACGTATTTTTTATATGGCAAGCTAGTATGTAATTCACGGATCACGTAAAGTGACTTCGTCGCCACGTGACGCGCCACGAGATAGCTAATCTATTTTACGTGGCTCACGTAAAAATGCTTTTTAAATTTTCACCTTATAATGTTGTGTGACACGCCAACTTTTGATGTGGCGTGCCACGAGATGCCCTTGGCCATTTTTCGTGGCTCGCGTACAGGGACAGCTTCCGAACTTTTTTGTGTAAGGTTTAGTAATAAATAATTTAAGTTGCTACAAATAAAAATGCGTTTTGTAATATTTCTCCCTCTTTTTATAAAATTTTTCCAAATATTTTATATTAATATCCCGATAATCATAAATTTTCCCGTTACTATTTTTACCTCGCTGGATTCTTCCAATGTATTGCGTTAATTTTCCCTCAAAAGAAAAAGGATAAACCAGAAACAGACAATCTAAATTCGGAAAATCAGTACCCTCTCCAATCAATTGGCCGGTTGCGATTAATACCTGAAAATTACCAGAATCAATTTGTTTTAATCTTTCTTTCTTTTGTTTTTCAGTCAAATCTCCGGTTAAAGTGATAATCTCGTGTTCCCCTTTAAGATAATAATTCAAGACTTCAACATGGTCTTTTCTCTCGGTAAGCACCAAGCATTTTTTGCCTGTACTAATTTCTTTTTTTATATCTTGAGCAACTAATTTGTTTCGATCTGAATCAAAAGTTATTATTTTTGATAATATTTGAAAATTATCAATTTTAACCTTAAATGGAACATTAATTTTAGTATTTTTTATAATTACCTGAATTTTAGATTTAATATTTTTTGTTTTTTCAGAAATCGAAATATTATAATTATTATCAACCGTATGTAAAATATCCCCGAGATAAATAAAAATTAATTTTTCATCGTTATTTTTTCTTTTCGGCGTAGCTGTAAGCCCATACAAATAGTAAGGATTAAATTTTGTAATTACCTGCCTGAAAGTTTTGGCCGGTATATGGTGGCATTCGTCAACTAAAATTAAACCAAAATTATTTTCTCCGTATTCTTTTTTGAAATCTTCAATCTTGGATAATGTCTGTATCATGGCAACTGTTACTTGCTTGCCAACTTTCTTCTTGTTGGCGCAAAATTGTCCAATTTCCCGCTTGGGAATATTTAAAAAATTTTCTATTCTTTCCAGCCATTGATTAAATATTTGTCTTTTATGTATTAATATCAATGCCGGCTGTTCTTGTCTTGCGATCATTTCAATTCCCATGATTGTTTTACCGGATCCGGGAGGAGAAACTAATATGCCATTTTCCTCTGACAACAAATCATTTAATGCCTTTTCTTGATAATCATACAATTTGCATGATGATTCATATTTTATGTTTTCGCATTTATTTCGATTGTCAGTTAAACTAAACTTAATATTATTTTCATCTAAAAAATTTATCAGGTTTTTCAAAAATCCTCTAGGAATTTTATAGTCTTTTTCTCCTGATTCAATAAGCTTAAAATATCTTTCCATACCATAAGTGCTTATCCCCATTCTTTTTTTAATTAAATAATCAGAATTTACAAAATTCAATTCTTCTCGCAAATAGGTTAATAATGCCTTGGAAATTCCTAATTTGCCAATAAGAATATGTTTGTCTATTACAATATCCAGCTTTGACGATGCGGACTTTTTGATTTGCTTTTTGGGTTCGCCGTCAACATCAGAATTAAACGAATTATATATTTTTTCCAAATTCTGACAGCTTATTTTTTTAACATTTTGAAGTACGTCCCACTGATCTTCATATGGCTTTAAATTATTTTCCGGATTAAGAAAAACTGTGTTATTCTTTTCTCGTGATTTTCCATGCAATGGCAAAGCAATTAAATTACCAAATCCCTTTCCGCTTAATACATCTTGATTGGGAAAAAGACGATCAAAGCTATCTTCTTTTGAGAAAGGATCAATAATTCCAGCCTCTCGCAAAATAGTCAGTCCAATATTCCTGCTTTTAAAAGCTGGGTATTTATTTTCAAAAAACATCCAAGCATGTCCGCCATTGCCCGACTTGGATTTTTCAATTAAAACAGGAATTTTAAAAAATTTACATTTCTTATAATATTTCAAAATATCTTTCTCCCAATTTTTACCATCAAAATCAGCGGCTAAAAAATAAGAAGTATTATTATCAAGCAGAGGATAAACCCCATAAAGCTTGTTTCCTCTTAAATGATTGTCAATATAATAATCATCTAACCCGACATATTTTTGATGCGGGCAATCTTTACATTTTCTTCTTTGCAATTTATAGCAAATGCTTGGCTTCCATTCATTTAAACATACAGGCGTATATCCGCTTACTGAACCGTCCGCTTTTTGCCAATGCATGGCAAAAACGTCATCTCTTCCGCGAAAAAAACTTTTGAATATATCTATTTTTTCTTTAGGCGTTAAATTAACCATACTTTTTATTGCCAAAATTTTTACTATTTTGTTTTTCAAAAATTTTCTTAAAAAAAGAGGTTTTCACCTCTCTTCTTTCTTTTGAATCATTTATATTTTAAAATCAACCGCACACAACATAATGCAAATATTCAATAGTTTTATCCGCCTTATGATTCCTATTCTCGGTTTTGTCAGCTTTAAATCTATTATAATTTTTTGTAAAAAATCCATACCTACCGCGCAAGCTCATTATTTCTTTAATATCATTCAAGCTCATTAAACCCTCGTTATTATAACTTAAAAAAATATATTTTGTTTTAGCCTTTAAAATCAAATCTTTAAACGCTTTTTTTACTTGCGGACGGGAACAATATAATGACTTTTGCTCGTTGTAATCCCTTAACCCTGTTTTGCCTTTAATTTTTGGATTGTCATATTTAGCGATTGTTTCAAGCACATGATAATTTGAGGCGTATTGCCTATGATTGTAAGGCGGATCCAAATATAAAATATCACCTTTAACTTCTTTAACTAAAACATTTATATCTTTGTTATAAACTTTATGTTCTTGTGCGTTAATAATCAGTTCAGCCGGCTTTAAAATAAAACTTTTTTGCGCTGACTTTTTTAATTTTTTCAAAAATGCTCCATACACAGAGGCAGTATTCGCGCATTTATCAACTGATTCAATCAAGCTTGCCAATAAAAAATAATATTCTTTATTATTTATCAATTTTTCTTTTTTCCATTTTTCAATTTTTTTTCTAACCGCATCGCATCTCATCCCGTTTGCGTCTGAAAAATATTGCCTTTCTGTTTCTTTATTTTTAGCTCCGCCAACACAATAATTTTTATAAATAAATCCCTTAACTCCTTTTAAATTTTCCAGATACTCGCAAACAAATTTTTTTCTGTTTTCTGTTTTTATATTTTTTAAATCGGGCAATGCTTTTGTTAATTTTAAAAATTTTAATTCTTTGTGATTTTCAATATAATGCTTATTTAAAACATAGCTATAATATTGAATATCATTGGCAATAATTTTATATCCTTTTTTCTTAAAATAATTCCCGACAATTCCGGTGCCGGCAAATAAATCACAAAAAACACGGCAGTCGTTTTTAACTACTTTATTGATTGAATTTTCCAAAAATTTAAGAAGTGATAATTTTGAGCCGATGTAATTCATGACAAAATTTTTAAAATTTTTTTACTATTTTTACTAAAATATTCTCTAACTTATAATAATCCTCGTAGTAATCAATCTGAACATCATATTCTCGTTCAATTCCTCTGTGCACTATAATATCCATAAAAGAATGAGTTCCCGCAAGACTCCAAATACTTGGATCTATTCTCAACTTAAAACCTTTGGGATTAAAATTATGTTCTAAAAGTTTATTTCTCGTTTCTGAAAATTTTTTTATAGATTCCCCATCCTTTATATTTAATAATTTTTCTATATCAAGCTCTCTTACTAAATCAATACATTTTTTATCATAATTATAAACACCATACAAATTAACGCCTACAAATTTATTATACAAAGTCATTTTATCGTGATTGTGGCAATTTTGTATTGACGCAATTTTATTTTGTTTCAATTGATAAAAATTATAATAAAATAATTGAAAAATATCATAAAAGAATCTATAATTTTGCCTTTCATTACTCCATTTATTACCAAAAGAATCCCATTTCTTATTCCAATATCCTTCTAATTCTTCCAAATTGATTTGTTGTAATTTAGTGTAATTATTTAAATGATTTTTATTATAACGACTTACTAAATATTCATCGCCAAATTCAATTTTCCTAGTTGTATTATTATCTACTCTAACGATAGTAGTAATCTTTACTAATTTTTTAATTTCTTCATCCATAATTTAACAACAAAATCACAAAACATAACAATTTTGATCTTGGTATAATCAACAAAAATATTAATAATTTATCTTATTAAAACTTAAATCATTATTATTGACTTCAAATTCTATATAAATTAATGAGTTGCATCTTTTAATGTTGTTTTTATTAAATTGTTTAAAACTTGACAGCGTTTTTTGATAACGTTCAGATTTTTTACTAACAACTTTTTTTGAAATTAAAATAGGTTGAATATCACTTTGTCTATTTGGGATGTAATACTGCTCTATCCAATCTATATAACGTTGTATTTGAATAGTATTTTTTTCATCGGCTTCAACTGCTTTTAATTCAACCGGCAATAAAACCCTTTGGCTATCTTGAAAAACTGATAACATTATATCTATTCTCTGCATCCCAACACCACAAGACACTTCGTTGCCTAGCCATTCAATATTACTTTCACCTAATACAGGGCTATCTAATTTTTGGTTTATGCCCCTGCCTATATTTCTAACAATATAAGCTTGGAGATGAGCCTCAAAAGCCTTATTTTGATCCAGCTTAGTTATTAATCTGGGCAAAATATTAACTTCATCTTCGTTGCCCTGATATTCCTTAGTATCTTTGTTTACACATTTGATTACTTGGCTAGCTGAGTCAAAGGTCAATAATTTATTTTCACACTCTAAATATTTACGATTATTTTTATTACGTATTAGCTGACATAATCTTTCTGATTCATATATAGTTATCATAGTATTGCCTCTGTGACCTTTCAGCTTTCTGTATATTAAACTCCATAACATTTGATTTGGAGATTGAATATTTTTTATCTCATCAAGCGCCTCCCATTCTGTTACTCCTTCGGGATATATTTTATAGGGCTTTATTAAAGTTCTAAAAGTTAACGATTTCCCAAGTTCTTGAGATAAATACTGGCTGCCATCATTATCATCTAAAAATGATAAATCTTTTTTTGCCTTAAAAATGCCATAAAATTTACCTTCAAAAATTTTATCTGCAAATTTTTGTTGTAAATAAAAAATAATTTGGTCGTCTTTTCTAATTCTACTTGCATCAGCTATCATATTAACTAACATATTTTCAGTTGTAGCATACAATTTAGTGTTTACATTATTATTGAAATCAATAGAATTATCTTTTGCTCCAGTGCCAGCAAATAAATACTCTAAATGAATTTTGAATGTAGTTGAATCAACTATAAATACATGTGTTGTCATATTATTTTTCAATTAAAATTTTTAACCATTTTTAAAAACTAAAATATATTCATGCTTAAAAATATAATAATCACTTGCTAGCGCGCGGTATCTCCAAATTGCCTCTCTGTTTTGTTTTGCGCGATTGCCAGCCATGTTTTTAATTATTATGCATTTTAATGTAAGACCCAGCTTATACGCCTCATTCAGACAGTAAAAACTCAACGGAATCCATTTCCCCTTTTCATATTTATCGCCCATCACAATCGCCAAATATCTATTTTTTTCTAAAATTGTAATCGTATTTTTAATTACTTGTGAAAATTGATTTAAAAAACTCTTTAAATCTTTAGCATTTGATAAGTCTTTTTTGTCCTTGCTGAACTTGATTATATTGGCATACGGCGGGTGCAATATAGCCAATTGGACTTTTCCTCTTTTGCGCTTTTTTAAAGTTTCCTGAATTTTTAAAAAAGTTCTTTCATTAGAGCTGTCAGCGCTTAATATTTCAAAAAAATTCTTTTTGCTGTCAATTTTATTTTGAACATATTTAACAAGCTCCGGTTGAATTTCAACCCCGATAAAATTTCTGTTTAAATTTTCACATTCATACGCGGTTGTTCCGCTTCCCAAAAACGGATCAAACACAATTTCATTTTTTTTAGTATATCTTTGAATTAATTGCTTTGGAATTTGCGGCACAAAATTACCATGATAAAAACCATCATGTTTGCCGGACTTATCTCTTTCCTGTATTATCCATAAGCTATCAGTCCATATATCAGAGTCTTTCCATTTATCTAAATTTATATCATTAAATTTTGGCATAATTTGAGGATTATTATACATCATACCATATTTTTAGCTTTTAATTCAATTTTTTGATTTCAAGTTATCCCCTAGTAATCTTGGCGATGATAAAACAGCCAAAAAACTGGCTGCATTATTTTCGCTCGGCATGGTATAATTATAAATAATTAATACAATAATCGCAATTTAAATGGATGACACAAAAGAAAATGAAGCTTATCGAGCTAAAATTGAAAAAAGTGCAATGAAAACAATCAAATCGAGTGTAAATGTTGTTTATGACAATTCAGATATCAACGAAGAAATAAAAAAAGGCAAAAAAATATTTTGCATGCCAGATATTTTTTTTGTAACCCAAAAAATTAAATGCCATTCAAATAATATTAACGAATTATTTGTAACATCAATATTGAAATGGCGTGAAATATTTTTAAAAAATAAAAAATCTTTAAATCAAATTGTAAGAAATATTACAATCGAAAAATCAACGTCAGAGCCAAAAAAATTAGGAGAAAAATATCCCTCCAGCTGGGAATACGTAATGATTAAAAAAGAAAAAGTTAAAAAAGAAAACAAGAAAAATTATGCTCATGGTAATTTGGAATTATATCTTAGAAATATAAACGTTGACGTTTGCAAACCCAGGCATATTGATCAAAGAATATGGCGCATGATCGCTGCCGCTAAATTTTTTGGGGTACCAAAAAATAGAATTTTAAAATGTAAACAAAATTTACTGGATGCTTATTTTCCCACTTTTGACGAGGCTTTGCGAATACAAATCCATGAAGATACGACCATTGATGACATGAAATATGTATGGAAAAAAATACAGAGAAAACAATTGGCGCATAAATGGGGTTATGGAGAAAAAAATATCAACATAAATTCAAAGAAAAAAGGAAAATCTGAATATTTAACTTACGAAAGAGATAAAATGGCTTTTGAGCTAAAACGAGATAATCCAAAAATTACTCGTAAAGAAATTAAAAGTAGATTGGGGATAAGTGGATTTAATATAGATTTTGATGTTTCATACATAACAGTCATTATAAGAAAATATAAAAAATATATAAATAATGGAAAATTAAGAAAGTAGTAAAACATTACTCAAACATTAAAACAGGTGAACACCTCATAAGCTTAATACTCGTTTCTCTTGTAATATTAGTATATTTATTGATAAACTTCAATTAGACATTGAAGTTTTTTTTATTTTTAAAATATAAAAATTATGGAAAAAATTTCCGAGTTAGCAACGGAAGGGCTTGGTCGATGCCCTTGGTGTCAAAGAAGAAGATGCTCCAGAGGCGAAAGCCAATCTGATTGGCTTCTTCGAAATTCTTTATCGCATTGATAAGCGATTAAAAATTAATAAATAATGAAATATTAGAAAATAAAATTTTCTGTGTTTCAAAAAAAATTATATGACCCAAGAAAATAATTTTCAAGAAGAAAGAGAAAGGCTTTGCCCGTTTTCTTTTTAAAATCCAAATGGACCTAAACACTGTTCACCGGATTGCAAACTTTACCGTGAAAAACTAAAAAATTACGAATGCACATTTCAAGAGCTACCAGCCATCACCTGGAATACAAAAAAGAATAGCAAACCAGGCCCAAGAATCTATTAAAACAAACTAATAAAACAAAACAATGCTGTTTGTGAATAAGTTGTGAGCAAAAAGTTAATAACTTGAAAAAAATTCAACTTTATTTCATAATAAGCGCCAAATTTTTCACACTAAGTTAGTACTAACTTACTAAGTACTTAGTAAACTAAGTTCTCTCTAAGTTAGTAAGTTACTTAGTTAGTACCTCCCTCCCTTAAAACTTACTAACAATAGCGTGGATAACTTTTTTTTGACAAACGAAAAAATAAAAACCGACTTAAATCAAAAATCTTCCGCAACTCCCGAAAACTCAATTTCGTCCAAAAAAAATTCATCACGAAGCACCCCCCCCAACCTTTAAAAGCAATTTATGACTTGAAGGAAATCAGAAATTCGTTTTTGTAAATCATTGACATAGCCCGCGCCAGCGGGCGCAACGACCGGAAAACGAACTTGACAAAAGCACAAAACGGCTTCCCGGTCGTAACTTTC
>JAGLLI010000041.1 GCA_023140595.1 Candidatus Parcubacteria bacterium | reverse complement strand
CCGCGAACGTTTTCCCGGCGCAATATCATCTAACTAAGGATAGTGATGATGCCGCGCGCAAAGAACATTGAAAACAGAGGCAAACTTCGCATAACGCACATTCACAAGAAGTATTCGCACACTATACTTGAATGTAAAACCGCACAATCTAAATATTATTATAAGCACAATCCGTTTGGTCAATTTAAATATTCCATACAACGCGGAGTGATTTTATGCGTTCCCCGCGCGGTAGGACGTGAATACAAATAACGATTATCGCGGTTTACTTCGTTTAATGTTCGTTATGCGATAGTTTGCCAGCCGTGCCACGTCAGAACCAGTATGAATATTATTTGCCTTTAAATTACCATCGTCCATTTACAGAAAGGGGAAAAGTTTGCGGAGATAAAAAAAGCGGCTGACCCGACTAGGGGCAGAGGGAGCTTTTTTTATCGGAGCGGACTTTTCCCCTTTCGCCGCATTGTCCGTGAATTCCAAATATTTAAAATATGGGAATGGAGCGGAGGCGGGAGACGGACGAGCGACGAGGGCATACCTTTTTAAATTATAATTGCCCTGGTCGCTCGTCCGGCTCGCGCCGGAGCGGAATGACATCCGCTTTGTAAATTTTTTAATAATTGAAGTGTAGTGGAGCTTGGGGATTTTCCGTGAGTTCCAGAGCGGAGCGGAGGATCTCGCGGAAAATCACCGAGTGAAACGAAACGACATCATTATTGATTTAATTCGCGCTTATTTTGAAGATAAAAAGAACGGAGCTGGAGGCGCGGTCGTGCGGAGCGAATAGCGGAGCGCGGACGCTGCTCTAGCGGTTAGAAAGCACGGACGTGAATAATTGCGCGAAAGAAAAAAATATTAAAAATAAAAAAACCCTCGCGCGTTGCTTTGCGCGAGGGGCAATGACTAATAACTTAGTCTTTGATTTGGATGAAATCGGTTTTTTCAGATTTAAACTCAACTCGATAGTCACGAAAATCATTATCATGACCATCGATAACGCCATCAAGAAGTTTTGCGCTCTGAATTTGGACAAGGCTTGGCTGTGCAAATTTTTCTATTCCTGGCATTTTTCGTCCAGCGATTTTTTCGTATTCAGCCACGATCTCTTTTATGATTTTTTGATTAGTCCTATTGATATCGCCCTCTAGTCTACTTGACCAATCATCATATGAACTACTTTCATAGTCCGAAATCATGTGAAATACATCGCTGTCTTCAATAAATGGATAACGTTTTTTACTACACCGCAAAATTATTGTGACATCTCCTGGTCGATAAAAAATATAATGCATATCGAATCTTTTTTCGATACCTATGTAAGCATTATCATCTTGATTATAATGACACAGGTAATCACTGGATTAAAAAAGCTCTCAAAGAGGCTCACAAAGACAAAAAAGGCTATTCTGAATCTACAAGGGACTGTTTAAATAAAAATATAAAATTAATTGATAATCGTTTGGATAAAATTTATGATGATAAAATTGACGAAGTTATAACTCTTGAATATTACAAAAAAAGATATAAAGAATTCAGCAAACAAAAAAATGATATTTTAGACCAGATTAATAAAATGAAAAACAACATCAAAAATTATTATGAGGTTGGCGTGGAAGTCCACGACTTAGCCTACAAGGCCAGAGAGTTGTATATGAGCAAGAAAGCGACAGCGGACGACAAAAGAACGCTTATAAACAAAATATTCAGCGAATTAAAATTAAAAGACAAAAAACTAATTGCCGAATACACTCCTGCTTATAAATTTTTATCCGAATGGATGCCAAAGTTAAACGCTACTTCCGAACTTTTAAAACAAGGCGAGTATTACAAAAAAACAGGCTCTTTTGAGCCTGCTTGTCCTGTGTTGCTCCCGGGGTCGGATTCGAACCGACGACCAATTGATTAACAGTCAACTGCGCTACCGCTGCGCTACCCGGGAATATATTTAATTTTCACCCGTCAAGCGAGTACAAACAATTTATCAATTACGAAATTTAATAATAAATTCTAAAAACAAAATCTGCCGTTTTGGCAGTGTTAATATAATAAATTATTTTTAAATTTTAGTCAATATACGCGCAAATTTACTAAAATTAACTAAAAAATCAAATTAATAATCTCTAAGTTTCTGAATTCCTTCATGTTTTTGAATTTTTTCCAATGCCTTGGCTTCAATTTGGCGGATACGCTCGCGCGTAACATCAAATTCTCTGCCTACTTCTTCCAATGTGTGCGCCACGCCGTCCTCCAAACCAAAGCGCATTTCCAAAATTTTCTGCTCGCGCGGACTGAGTTGGACTATAACTTCTCTTACATAATCTTTTAATAACTGCAAAGCCGCGCTTCTGTCAGGGGTAACATTTTTTACGTCTTCTATAAAATCTTCCAAGGTTGAATCTTCTTCATCATCCCCTACTGTTGTTTCCAAAGAAATCGTGTCTTGGGAAATTTTAATGATATGGCGGACTTTGTCAATTTCTTCGCCCATCTCGGCGGAAATTTCTTCCGGCAACGGTTCGCGACCAAGATCTTGAATTAATTGTCTTTGTATTTGCTGGAATTTATTAATTGTTTCAACCATATGAACCGGAATGCGGATAGTTCGCGATTGATCGGCAAGTGCGCGTGTAATCGCCTGCCGTATCCACCAAGTCGCGTAAGTTGAAAATTTGTAGCCCTTGCGATATTCAAATTTTTCAACCGCGCGAAATAAACCGATATTCCCCTCTTGAATTAAATCCAAAAGAGATAAGCCCTTGGCGCCGGTAAATTTTTTTGCGATTGAAACCACCAAGCGCAAATTAGCTTCAATAATTTTCTTTTCCGCTTCCCTGTCTCCTTTTTCCTTGCGTTTTGCCAATTCAACTTCTTCAGCCCCTGAAAGCAAAGGCACTTTTCCAATCTCTTTTAAATACATTTGAATGGAGTCTGCACTTAACTTTGACAAATCCGTAATATTGCCGGTAAGTGGCAATTTTCCGGCTGCTTCCCTTTCATCTTTTTGTTCATCAAAATCAAGAATTCTGCCGGTATCTTCAATAATATTTATTCCGTTTTTTTGCAAAACTTCCAAAAATATTTCATAATCAAAAATATATTCTTCTACTTCCGGAAAAACATATAACAATTCCGTTTCAGTCACAAAATCACGCGACCTGCCCTTTTCAATCAAATTTTTTATCTGCTCTTCTGTCGGCACTACTATCTCTTTTTTTCTCGCAGTCTTTGGTTTTACAGTCCTTTTTTTATTAATAACCGTTTTTCCGGCAATAGGTTTCTTAGCCGCTGTTTTTTTAACAACGGTTTTCTTTACGATTTTTTTTGAAATAGGCTTTTTTTTCTTTACGATTTTTTTTGAAATAGGCTTCTTTGCGGTTTTTTTCATTATTTTTTTAATTGTCTTTTTTTTAGCTGCCATTATTTAAAATTATTAAATACTGTTTTTTAATTCTTTTACTTCTTCTGAAAAAGATTTAAAATCTTCCATTAAAATTCTAACCTTATTTTCATCTCCCTGTTTTTCAGCCTCAATGATTAACTTTTCCGTTATTTTCATTTTTTCCAAATAATATTGTTTTTTTAATGTTAATGCTAAATTGATAATTTCGTTCTTAGCGCCAACTTCATCTATGTCGCCAAACTCTTCATCAACTAAAATAACCAGTTTATTTAATAATTTTAACTGGTTTATTGTTTTGGTATCTGTTCTGTTATTATCGCCAATATTTTTTAGCCATTCTTTATAATCATCTAAATTAATATTGACACTGTTATTATAATATATTATTAAATTTTTGTAAAACTCTTGATTATTCTGTCCGAATATTTGTTCAACCTGCAAATAATTAATCGCGTAATCAAGACAAGAATTAAATTTTAAAAGCAAGGCTAAAAAATATTCGCTTATCTTTTCTTCCCTAACTTGCTTTTGTATTTTAGTTTTTTCTTGATTATCTTCTTGCCCGTAAGCCCGCTCAACATGAGGCTTGATTGTCGCGATTGACTCCCTTAGCAACGGTTCGCTAACATCAATCCCATTGCTTAACTCTTTTAGCCAATGATCTTTTTCAACAACATTTTTTAATCTGGCGATAATCGGCAATAATATTTTTGCAGCCTCTCTTTTACCGTCAAGCTTTAATAAATCCAATCTTTTAAAAGTTTTAGCAAAATAATATTCCATCATTGATTTCGCGTTTTTTACGGCCAATACCCAATCATTTGGATTTTCGCGAATGCAGTCGTCAGGATCTTTCCCGTTTAGCACTTCAATAATTTTAATATTCATTTCAAAGCGCATTGCCTCGCGAATTCCGCGCTCAGCCGCCATTTCTCCAGCCGCGTCCATATCAAAAGCTAACGCGATATTATTTGAAAATCGCTTTAAAAGTTGAATCTGTTCTGCGGTCAATGCTGTTCCTGATGAAGCCACTACATTTTTAAATCCTGCTTGATGCGCGCTAATCGCGTCCATTTGCCCCTCAACCACTAT
>JAGLLI010000040.1 GCA_023140595.1 Candidatus Parcubacteria bacterium | reverse complement strand
ATTATTTAGGGCGACCCGCGGACGCATTCAACGTTATGCGAAATTTAGGATTGGGAATTACAAATGATGATGTTAGGAAAATTGATGTTGGAGAGATTGAATAAAAATTTAAAAAATAAAAATTTGCTACTGAATTAATTCAGCAGCAAAATATTAAATTGTCGAATTAATTTTAACGGTTGGCGCGTTCTTTATATAATGGCGGTTTGTTTGTTGTTCGTAGGAACAGGGCACTGCCCTGTTCTGCCCGTGAAATTGCGCTGTTCTTTTTGTAATTACCGCATCGTTTTTGCTTGTTGTTGTATAATTTTTTTATAATGTTTATAATTTTTTTTGTTTTTCACGCGCCGAACAGGGCACTGCCCTGTTCCTACGGTTTGGTATTGTTTAAAAAATTCATATTTATTGATTTTGGCGTTAAGCCAGATTCAAAAAATTTACTGTAAAAATCGCTAATTTTAAATAATTTATATTTTTATTAATTTACCTTGACTTATTTTAGAAATTTTGATAAATTAAAATAGCAAATAATAAATATAGATTTTAGATTTATGATTGCCGATTTTGCTTGGGCATATTTTTTATTTTATGTATGTTTTAGTAAATAAATCGTTAATTATAATTATATATAGAAATGCCTACAATCAATCAATTAGTTCGCAAAGGACGGGTTAAAATTAAAAAGAAAGTTAAATATCCTGCGATGCAGACTACGCTGGATACGCTTCATCGCAAGCGCACTGAATTGAAAAAAGGAGCGCCTTTTAAAAGAGGCGTGTGTTTAAAGGTGACAACTACTACGCCTAAAAAACCTAACTCGGCGATGCGCAAAATTGCCCGTGTCCGCCTGTCAAACGGCATGGAGGTAACTGCTTATATTCCCGGAATGGGGCATAATTTGCAAGAGCATTCAATCGTGCTTTTGAAAGCCGGCCGTACAGCGGATTTGCCGGGTGTTCGCTATAAAGTGGTGCGCGGAGTATATGACGCGCAAGGAGTTGAAGGCAGAAAACAATCCAGAAGTTTGTACGGAGCCAAACGCGAAAAAAAGAAAAAATAATATATATAATGCTAATCTGCGAATATAATACTAATCTGCGAATTGCGAATATTATTTATTAGCAATTTGCAGATTAGCATTTATTAGCGGATTAGCATCATTCAAAATATGAGAGGTAAACAAGCGATAAAAAGAAAAATTGAAGGCGATATCAGATACAACGATATTGATGTCGCAAAATTTATAAACTATATTATGAAAGCAGGCAAAAAAACAGTTGCCCAATCAATCATATATGGCGCTTTTGATATTATAAAAGAAAAAACCAAGCAGGATCCACGGCATGTGTTTAATAAGGCTTTGAAAAAAATTTCTCCGTTACTGGAAGTTCGCGGCAGAAGAATCGGTGGCGCTAATTATCAGATTCCGTATCAGGTTCGCGGTGAAAGACGTTTTACTTTGGGAAGCCGCTGGCTGATTGAGGCATCAAAGGCGAGAAAGGGCAAACCAATGAAAATTAAATTGGCTGATGAAATTATGGCGGCGGCAACTGGTGAAGGCGCTGCCGTAAAAAAGAAAGAAATGGTGCATAAAACAGCTGAAGCAAACAGAGCATTTGCTCATTTTGCCCGTTAAAGAGCGCGTTAAAATATTTGCAGATTTCTTTAAAAGAATTTGTAATTTTAAAAGATAAATAAATTATTAAAGTATGTCACGAGAATATAGTTTGGAAAAAACAAGAAATATTGGAATTATGGCGCATATTGACGCAGGTAAAACAACTTTTACCGAGCGGGTGCTTTTTTATACCGGAAAAAAACACAAGATTGGCGAGACTCATGACGGTGAGGCTGATATGGATTGGATGGAACAGGAAAAAGAGCGCGGAATTACAATTACATCGGCGGCCACCACTTGTTTTTGGAAAGATAATCGCGTTAATATTATTGACACTCCCGGTCATGTTGATTTTACCGTTGAAGTTGAACGTTCTTTGCGCGTTCTGGATGGAGCGGTTGCCGTGTTTGACGGCGCTGCCGGAGTTGAACCGCAATCGGAAACGGTTTGGCGGCAAGCAGACAAGTATATGGTGCCGCGGCTTTGCTTTATAAATAAAATGGATAAAATGGGCGCTGATTTTTATATGAGTCTTGATTCTATTAAAGAAAGGCTAAGCTCCAAAGCTGTCGCGATTCAACTGCCAATCGGCGCTGAAGAAACAATGAAGGGAATTGTGGATTTG
>JAGLLI010000004.1 GCA_023140595.1 Candidatus Parcubacteria bacterium | reverse complement strand
TATTTTCAGCTATTTTCGCTTTTTCAAAAGCCTGATTGTTTTCTTCCAAAAATTGCCCGGCTTGTTTTTCTTGATTGTTTGTTTTTATTTCTCGCGTCATATTAAATGTTATATAAGCAACAACGGCGCATAATAATAAAACAGAGATCAAAATTAAAATTTTTGAAACTTTGCTAATACTTTGCATAAATTTAATATTTTAAAAATAATTTAAAAAATTTAGTATTTATTTTAATTCCGGCTTTTGCCTGTGATAATCAGTCGCGTTTTGAAATGCGGATCCAATATTATAAAGCGCGCTTTCGGCAAATCTCTTGCCTATTATCTGCATGCCGGCTGGCAAACCTTTGGAAAATCCAACAGGAATAGATATTGCCGGCAGACCAGCTAAAGACGCGCCGCTAACATAAATATCTTCCAAATACATCTTTAAGGGATCGCTTGATTGTTCGCCAATTTTAAAAGCCGTATGCGGACTTGTTGGAGTAATTACACAATCAACTTCGCTTAAAACCCGGTCAAATTCTTCTTTAATAATCGTTCTTACTTTTTGAGCTTTTAAATAATAAGCGTCAAAATATCCGGCTGACAAAGCATAAGTGCCTAACATAATTCTGCGCTTAGCTTCCGGTCCAAAACCTTTTCCACGGCTTTTTTTATAAATATCAATTAGCTCTTTTGATTCTTTATCGCTAAAACCATAACGAATTCCGTCAAAACGCGCCAAATTTGAACTTATTTCAGAAGGAGTAATAATATAATAAACTCCAACGCTATATTTATTATGCGGCAAGCTGACATCAATAATTTCCACGCCTTGTTTTTCGTATTTTTCTACCGCTTGCATAACTAACTTTTTGACATCAATGTCTAATCCTTCGTTAAAATATTCTTTGGGTATGCCGATTTTTTTGCCCTTGAGCGCGCATCCGGAGCTAAGCTCCCTAGCATTTACGGTGGTGGCATCATTTTTATCAATTCCGACAATCGCGTCCATAACAATTTTTGCGTCTTCCACGGTTTTAGCAAGCGCTCCGGGAACATCGGTTGATGAAGTCATGGCAATAAGCCCGAAACGGGAAGCAAGACCGTAGGTCGGCTTCAAGCCGGTTACTCCGCAAAAACTTGCAGGACACCTGATTGAGCCGCCTGTATCCGTGCCTAAAGCAAACAAGCACATATCAGCCGCCACAGCCGCGGCTGATCCGCCGGAAGATCCGCCGGGAACGCGCTCCAAGTCCCATGGGTTATGGGTCGCGCCAAAAGCGCTGTTCTCTGTTGAGGCGCCATGCGCGAATTCATCCAGATTAGACTTTCCCAAAAGCACAGCGCCAGCTGTTCGCAATTTTTTAATAATAGTAGCATCAAAAGGCGCAATATAATTTTCCAAAATTTTTGAAGCGGCAGTCGTCCTGACATCTTTGGTCATAATATTATCTTTGGCAATATACGGAATTCCGAGTAAACCACTTTTTTCTCCATTTGCTCTCCGTTCATCAGCTTTTTTCGCTTCAGCCAAAGCTTCTTTCTCGCACACAGTCAAACAAGCTTTGACTTTATCGTCAACTTTTTTAATTCTATCTAAACACGCCCGAGTTAAATCAACAGAACTAATATCGCCTGTTTCTAATTTTTCTTGAGCTTGTTTTATTGTTAATTTATTTAACATCATAAATTTTTAATTCGTAATTTGTAATTAATTCACAAAACCCTCCCAACTTTAATCTGCCCATCCTCAATTTCCGGAGCTTGATTAATCGCGTTAACACGTTCGGAATCATCCCATGCGCGAGCTTCATCTTCGCGCCATGAATTTTCCAATCCTGTTACTTGCGCTGTCGGCTCAACTCCTTTAGTATCAACCTCCTGCAATTGTTCAATATAACCTAAAATATCAGACAACTGCTTTCCGTAAGTATCCAGCTCTTGATCGCTTAAATCCAACCGAGCTAAATTGGCGATATGTTGTATGTCTTTTTTAATTAATTTCATTAATTTTTTATTTGTAGATTTGTAAAAGATTTGTTGGTTTGCGGATTCTAAATCATCTTACTAAATTCTCTTTCATTAATCACCTCAACCCCCAAATTTTTAGCTTTCTCAAACTTTGAGCCTGGATTTTCACCGGCAACAACAAAATCGGTATTTTTACTGACAGTGGCGCTTATTTTACCCCCTAATCCTCTTATTTTAGCCTTTGCTTCGTTTCTTGTCAAACCGCTTAAGGTACCTGTCAAAACAAAAATTTTTCCAATAAATTCGCTATGTTGTGTGTTGCTTCCTGCTTGCTGTTTAATAGTAATTCCGTTCTTCTTAAGTTTTTCTAATAACTCAATATTTTTCCCATCATGCCACCAATCATATATGCTTTTCGCCATTACCGGTCCAAAATCATACATTTCTTCCCATGCTTTTTGCTTAATATTTTGAAATGTTTGAATAACATCATCCATTCCATTCTTAAAATCCGAAACCTGAAATCCGCTTGTACTCGCTTGACGGGTGAAATCTGAAATCCGAAGCGCTGTCTCCTCTCCGACATGCCTAATTCCAAGCCCGTATATAAATCGCGGCAGCTCAACTTCCTTTTTTGCGGCAATCGCTTTAATTAAATTTTCGGCTGACTTGTCCGCAAAGCGCTCAAGCGGTTTTAAATCATATTCTCTTAAAGCGTAAAAATCCGCAATATCGCTTACCAGCCCAGCTTTTACCAATTGTTCAACCACTTTCGGTCCCAAGCCTTCAATATCTATAGCCGCTTTTGATGTCCAATGAGAAAGCCGCCTTAAAATAACCGCGTAACAATCCTTATTTGTACAGCGCAAGGCAACTTCGCCGGGAATTCTTTCCACGCGCGAACCGCATATCGGACAATTTTTGGGAATCAAAATTTTTTGTTCAATGCCTGAACGCATTTTCGGTAAAACTTGCGCAACTTTTGGAATTACATCACCGGCGCGCTCAATAATAATCGTATCGTTAATTTTTAAATCAAGCCGCTCTATTTCGTCAATGTTATGAAGCGTTACATGCGACACTGTTACGCCTCCGACGCGAACCGGCTCTAAAACTCCGATCGGCGTCAAAGTTCCTGTCCTCCCAATCTGCCATACCGCGCTTTTAAGTATTGTTGTAACTTGTTCAGCCGCGAATTTGTAAGCCATCGCGTACCTCGGCCCCTTGCCGACTATTCCCAAAACAGGCCACAACGCTAAATTATTTACTTTTACCACAACGCCGTCCACTTCCATTAACAATTTTTCCCGATTTTCTTCCCAATATTTATGAAACTCATTTACTTCATCTAAATTCCGACAATATTTATTATTTTCCAAAGTCTTCAACCCCAGCAATTTGGCTAATTTAATTTCTTGTTCATGCGCCTGTAATTGTAAATCATCCGCGCCTGCAATTCCGTAAACATAAAAATCCAGCTTTCTTTCAGCCGTGATTTTTGAATCAAGCTGTCTGATTGAGCCGGCGGCTCCGTTCCTGGGATTTGCCAAAACTTTTTTTCCGGCTTTTTCATATTTCTTATTTAATTCATTAAAAACTTTTTTAGTCATCAATGCCTCTCCCCTGATTATTATCTCGCCATTTTCAACAGCTTTTAATATCTTGCTTGTTTGCGCTAAATCAAAACCATTTTTTTTAAACTCCGATTGACTTGGAATTCTTAACCGCAAAGGAATACTCTCAATAGTTTTCAAATTATTTGTGACATCCTCCCCGACTTTTCCATTGCCGCGAGTAGCTCCTTTCGTAAAAATTCCATTTTCATAACGCAAGCTCATTGCCAAGCCGTCAAATTTTAATTCACAATAATAATCTAAATTAAATTTTGATTTTATTATTTTTTTAGCGCGACCCTCCCAGTCCGCCATATCTTGCGCGGAAAACGCGTCAAATAAAGACAGCATGGGCGGCTCATGCGCAACTTTTCCAAATTTATCCAATGGCTTGCCTTCCACTCTTTGCGTAGGCGAATCAGCTGTAATAAATTCCGGATATTCTTGCTCCAATTTGAATAATTCATTTTTCAAGCTGTCCAATGCCCCTTCAGATATTTCCTGTTTGTCTAAAACATGATAAAGATAGCGATGGTGGTTAATCTCTTTTTTCAACTTTTCTATGCGGTTTTCAGCTTCTTGTTTGTTCATTTAATTTGACTTTGCAAATTTTTAAAATGTGTTACTGTATCCTGTGCTTATATGTACAGTATAATAAAACGTGATGAATTTACCAATTTATTTTCAGGCTCTTTTTTCGCTTTGGTAAGCGCCTATTAACAAAAACAAATAGCAAGGTATGAAATATATTATTTTTTTGTTTATTTCTTTTTTCTCTAATTTATTTTTTGTTACCACAATTCCAAAATCTATTTTTTTATTTTTAAGATAACTTACTAACGGCGACAATTCTTTGTTGTTGATGTTATTGGTAAATTTTACTTCTATTGGCAGCTGTTTTTTGCCTTTATTTACTATAAAATCAATTTCTTTTTCGCCTTTGCGCCAAAAACTGATTCTATTGATTGCCGCGTTGCCGGAATAATTTTTATCTAAAAAATTAAAAACCGCTGTTTCAACAATATGTCCGAAAATTTCAGGCGCTTCTTCAAAATGCCTTATCTGATAATTGCGTATAGCGGAAATAAAATTAGACGAAGTCGCGTAATTTTTTTTAAGCGTTCGCCCTTGCTTAATTAACGTTTTATGCTGTTTAAACAATATTTTAAATAAATATCCGCTTTTCATATATTCAAAATATTTGCTTAAAGAAATAAAAGAAAGACCGATTTTCTCGGAAATATTTTTTAACTCCAATAACGAAGCGGAATTAATAAACAAATGATTTGCCAATATTTTAAAGTTCTCTTTTTTATCAATATCATAAATAGACATTATATCCTCAACTACTTTGCCTATTACCGATTCTTTAAGATAAATATTTTTCTTTTCAGGATCCTCAATGTTTACGCTTTCCGGAAATTGCCCGGAAAGAATATATTCTTTTGATAAATCAAATAATTTTTGCTTGTATTTATATTCAAGGTCTTCCAATAATTTAAAATTTTTTTCAATGCTAAATATATCTTGTTTTATTTTTAAAAAATCATCAGCAAAATCAATATTTTTCATTTTTAAATATTCAGGGAACGATAAGGGCGGAAGATAATAATCAAAAATTCTGCCAGCCAACGTTTCAACGGATTTCTCGCGCAATAAAATACTTTGCGAACCTGTAATAATAAATTTAATTTTTTTATCTGATAAATCGTAATATTTTTTTAAAACCGGCTGCCAATCCGGGATATATTGGATTTCGTCTAAAAAAATATACACCCTGTCTTTTAATTCATAAACCTTTTTTCCCAATACATTTTCTAAATAAAAATTTAAGATAGCCTCTAAATTTTCTCTGGTATTAATATTTGTATATTCATCAAATAAATAATAAAAAATATGCTTAGGATTTATATTATCGTTTAAAAGTTTTATGATTAATTGCTTAACAATAGTGCTTTTTCCTGTTCGCCTTAAACCTAGAATATTTAAAATCATTGGTATTTTTAAATCATTTTTAACTGTAAAATACAAATCTCTATATATTAAATTCGGATTAACACTAAATCTCTCACCGTCTCTCCACCATGGATTATTATTGTTTATATCATTTTTATCAATAAAATTAGCCATAAATACGCAATATTAAATTTAATTAAACACGTATATAGCTAAATATATATTTTAATTATACACATATTTAACTATACGCTTATATACTAGCATGTATTAATAAAAATATCAATTGTTTTTTACAAAATTTTTACAAAAGAAAAAAGGGTAGAAATTCAACATGTGCTTTAACATGTGAATTTCTACCCTTGTTGTTTAAATAAAAGATCATAAGGTTATTACCTTTGTATAATGTCCAAAATAAGATGCACTACATCAAGACCGTTAAAACGACCATCTTGATTTAAATCATACTCAATCTCTATCTTGTTACTAAGCGCCATTATTATAATTACGAAATCTTTTCTATCCACGCAACCATCTTCATTTAAGTCGCAGGGATCGTATACACTGCAACCTTCATCAATTTCCCCATCACAATTCTGATCTATTCCATCACAAGGAATCTCTTCAGCGCCCGGATAAATAGTGTTGTCGCTGTCATTGCAATCTCCTTGGTTTTCAGAGAAACCGTCAAGGTCATCGTCAACATCATTCGGATCTGGCGGGCAAAAATCACTGCAATCACAATTCTGATCTATTCCATCACAAGGAATTTCTTCAGCGCCCGGATAA
This sequence comes from Candidatus Parcubacteria bacterium, assembly GCA_023140595.1. Taxonomy (GTDB): domain Bacteria; phylum Patescibacteriota; class Patescibacteriia; order Patescibacteriales; family UBA12075; genus JAGLYP01. Next base: position 2,870 of record JAGLLI010000004.1, on the reverse strand, counting down.
ATAGTGTTGTCGCTGTCATTGCAGTCACCTTGGTTTTCAGTCCATCCGTCGCCATCATTGTCAACATCATTTGGGTCTGGCTCAATCGGATCTGGAACACAAAAAAATCGAAACGCTTTTGTTTCGCCGTCCCAAAAATTACCGCCGCCAATCGCGCCGCCGTCTGCTGTCCATGTTATGGCGGTTATAACGCCGTAAAGCGCGTTAGTAATTATCTGCCCTTCGGACGGATTATTAATATCAGTCCAGTAGAGCAATAATTCCTCATCGCTGCCATGGTCAACTCTGCCACCGATGAAAATTCTACCGTTTTGATTAATTGTTGCGCAGAATGAATCAAGATCAACTCCTTCACTTGAACATTGAAATCTATCAATTTCAGTAAAGTCAGGTGTTAATATCAGGCCATACGTTATCCCATTAGACTCAGATATTGGGACAATTTTATTTTCATATACTACTATAGCTCCGAGTCTATTGTTGCAATATTCTCCATAATCGAAATCCGCCAAAGGGGCGCAATTATGCTCGCCATTGGGATTAATGTTGAAAAATGACAATCTATTAATAACGCCAACTTTATTATCTGATCCGATAATAATTTGAGTATCGCTTAATTTTGCAACACTTACATTTCCCGATGACACAAAATGTTCATCTGACTCAGAATTTATTGTCAGATAATTTATTTCCGGCCCAATCATTGTGTCGTCGGCATTAAAGAGGGTATAACAAATTTTTTTGCTATACTGCTCAAAGCCGATAGTCATATAGCTTCCTTCGGCAAGAAAAACCATGGCTGACGGAGTATAACTTTTGTCAGGCGTCTTTGCAGGCCACTTAGAGATACTATCTTCCGAGAAAATTAGCTCCGCATCAGAGTAGACTGTACAAAATTGATTGGAGACTACTCCAAAATACCGGAAGCCAATTATGTTCTCATTGGCTTCATCATAAAGCGGTTCAATTCCTCCAAAAATACCGCCTAAAGAAAACTTATGGACTTCAATTCCATCAGTATTGCGGATACGAAGATCAACAACATCGCCTCCACCACGCCAAACAGCCTCTAGGGTGCCAACAATATTATCGCTTATTCTTTCTCTTGGTTCATAAAGATTAACAATCTTTTTAAACCCTGAACCAGAAACCGTTTCCGTAACAATTTCTGATTCCGCAAAAACATTAGAACCTACAAAAAAAACTAAAAACAAACAAATACTTATACTTACAATTCCTTTTTTCATCTTACACCTCCTGTAAATTAAATTACAAAAATTCATAAAAAAACAACCTAAAACCCAAATTAGATTGTCAAAGACCAAAAATACTTATGATTAACCTTATAGTTGCATTTTTTTATCAATTAGTCAAGATATTTCAACTCTATTACTCTGTTTATTTCATTATTATAATTTCCATAAGATTTAAGCCTTGTCGTGTTTGCCGCTGCTATGCCATAATCAAATTTAATTTTATAAGTTGAGTTATTTGTTAATTGCTGTATTTCAAACTCGCCGGCAGGACAAGGAAGAGCACCGCAAGAATCAAGCGTGCCGAATGGAGTATTTGAAAAACAAAAATACGCCGGATTAACATCGCAAAAATGAAGAAATATACCTTCACCCGGATCATTATCATTCTCCCCTCTAATCTCCCACAAAATCCGCTCCGCTCCTGCCTCGGCGGCGAAAAAAGCCTTTGTTGAATGCACTTGAGTTATTCCCATTTTTAAACCGTTGACAACAATCGCGCTTAATGATAAAGAGATAGTTAAAATACTTGCCAACACCAAAAATGTCATTAAAAGCATGGTGCTGCCTTGGTTGTTTTTTGGGGTTTGTTTTAGCATGCTTGTATTATAGCATTTTTTCTATTTTAATTTATTTATTTTTTGAGATTTAGAAGATTGCACTCACCCATGTTATAGTTGACACTATAACCCCCAGATGCAAAAAATTAGAAAAAATTCATTTTTTCTTTAATTTCATCAATAAAATCATTATGTTTAATTTTTCGTATCTCCTCGCTGCCTCTATCTCTAACCATTAAATTATCTGAATTAATTTCTTTGTCGCCGACTACAAGCATGTAAGGATTTTTTTCTTTTATAGATTTGCGTATTTTGTTGCCGACTGTTTCACTGCTAATATCTATTTCTACTCTAATTCCTTGCAATTTGAATTTATCCGCGAGCTTTTGACAATATTCAATATGATTTTCTCCAACCGAAATAATTTTAACTTGCACTGGTGATAACCAAACAGGAAAATTACCCGCGTATTGCTCAATTAACAGGGCTAAAAATCTTTCAAATGACCCAAATAACGCGCGATGAAGCACATAAGGTTTTTCATTATCACCTTTACTGTTAACATATGTCATATTGAAACGTTCTGGTAAATTAAAATCAAACTGAAGTGTTGAACACTGCCACTCCCTGCCTATGCAATCTTTTAATTTAAAATCCAATTTTGGCCCGTAAAACGCGGCCTCGCCTTCTTCTTCGGTAAAATTCAACTTTTTATCTTTTGCCACTTTTCTAAGCATGTCCTCGGTGAATTCCCAGCCCTTATCGTCTCCCGCGTATTTTTCTTTTTTATTAGAACCGCGCAAGGATAAATAAACATTTATTAAATTAGTGTCAAAGCCAAATGACTTAAAAATATGCAATATAAAATCAACTACTTTTTTTAATTCGTATTCAACTTGATCCCTTCTGCAAATTATATGCGCGTCATCCTGCGTGAACCCCCTGACTCGCGTTAATCCGGAAAGCTCTCCTTTTTTTTCAAAACGATAAACAGTACCGCATTCAGCCCAGCGCAAGGGAAATTCACGATACGATTTAGGGCTATTTTTGTAAATTT
>JAGLLI010000039.1 GCA_023140595.1 Candidatus Parcubacteria bacterium | reverse complement strand
ATCATAGAATCAGCGCATTGGAAGGACTTGGCTCTGTTATTCCGGAGCCAAGTCTTGACCATGCGTATGTTATTACCCATGAGGGTAATATCGTGTTTAGCAATGATGAGAATTACAAGCAAATAAAAGAAGAAAACACCTCAACGCCAGATGTCGCGATTGTGGAAATTTATTCCGGAACAACAACAGACAAGACAGCGCTGGTTGTCAATCAGGAAGGCGCGAGCGATGTGGCTGATTTCCAGTCAGGAGGAGTTTCAATTGTTAATATAGCGCAAAGCGGAGAAGTCGCCGTAGTGGGCGAGATGAGCATAGATGGAAGATTAATGGTTTGCTCAGGCGCCGGATGCGGTCAAGCTTTGGACCAAGCGGTTGATGAAACTTTGGGTGATATGGGCGTTGAAGGAACTGTTGTGGCAGGCGCGTTTGCCGGCTATTGCGATGACGGTTATATCTGGGTTCCGGGCAGTTCTAAATATGGAACAATGCTGGGCTTTTGCGCAAGCGAGCAAGAAATGAAGTATGAATTCACAGATGAATTAATGGTTAATATGACACAAGGCGAGGCAATGCTTACTTGTGAAGAAATCGGAGACGGGTATCATCTTATCAGCGAAAACGAATGGCTTACTATTGCCGAGAATATTATCAGGGTTATTGACAATGATGTTGATGAAACAGCCGCGGGATTGCAATTAGCCTCCGCGAAAATTGCTACAGGAACGGAAAATATAGCGACAACATCAATTAAATTTACATTATCAAACGAAAATATAATTTATGATTTTGTCGGCGGAGTAAGCGAGTGGACAGATCAAACAGTTACTAAAGCAAGTATTTTTGAACCTCAATCACAAGATTGGCAGGAATATTTTGAAATTGATGATTATAAAGGATTTAATGTTGCTCCGCCATATTATTATACATCTGAGAATAATATCGGTAAGATTTTGACAGGAACCGCGTCCAGATCTTCTGATTACTTGCGAGCTTTCGTCCGTGGAGAAAACGCATTGTTTGATTTGGATCTTTCACACTCGCCGGTTGAAGCCACATCTACGATTGGATTTAGATGCGCGCGGTAAATAATTATTTTAAAATTTAAAATTAAATTTAAAATACATGAAAATTATAAGATCAAAAAATCAATTAAAAATAATCATTGTTTTGGCAATAGTCATAATTAGCGGAGCGATTATTTTTTATAAAAGTTCAACAGTCAGGGGAGCGGTTTACGGGTGGACGCAGACGAGCTGGTCAGGCGGGGCAAGCACCACGGCTATTGCCGCTCATCCCGGAGATGAAACCGGCTGGACACAATTTTATTCTGCGGACGCCGCTATTTCCACAAGCACGCCAGGCCAGATCAGTCTGGCTTCCACGACCGCTTCCTGGACAGAAACCACGGATGATGATTTTAACGCCGGCACAAAAGATGGTGTCTATGCCACGAGTGGCGCGGTTTTTCTTTTAAAGCCTATCGGGGCTACCTGTTCAACCGCTTCCGAGTGTTTAAGCGGATCTTGCAGTTCCGGCGTTTGTGATTAATAAGGAATTATTTTTATTATTAAAAGCGGGATAATTTCTGGCGGAGTAAATTTACTTTTTGATTATATTAAAAATAATCATGGAAAAAGAGTGATTCATTTCAAAAAAGAATTAAATTTAACAAGAAGAACAATTGAACGTTGGATTAATAAGCTAAAAAAAGAAGGAAAGATAGAATTTAAGGGCAGCCCTAAAACGGGCGGATATTTTATAAAAAGGAAAATTTAAAAATTAACAAAGAATGCTAAAAAATATAAAATCAAAATTGACAGCAATCCTAATAATAACCCTCATAATTGCGGGAGTTTTTTTCAGTATAAAAGTTAGCATTTCAGGATGGCGCAACAATAATTCAGATTTTGTCCAAAAACAGGATAGCGAAATAAAACCTCCTTCTTTAAAAAAAGATTTTAAAAGCTATGAAGAGCCGGAATTAAAATTTCATCGCGGCAAAGCAGACCAAGGAATCATCGCTGACGTTTTAAAAGTTTTTGACAAGCAGGGGAAAATTAAAGCGACGGCGAGAATCATAAACCCAAAAGGAAAAGCCAGAGAAGCAGCGCCTGATGAAATTATTGAAAATAACGGAGATATTTCAGTAAAGCTTAAAAACAGCAAAGAGTTTAAACCCGGACTTTATAAAGTTGTATTAAAAGTTGAAGATAGAGATAAAATACAAACATTTGAGCAGGATTTTACATGGGGAGTTTTGGCGATTAATGTCAACAAGTCAATCTGTCTTTCCGGCGAAGAAGTTTATTTACAATTGGGAGTTTTGAAAGACGATGGACATACGATCTGTGATGCTAGCTTGGAATTAAGAATTAAGAATTATGAATTAGGAATTGAGACTTTGTTGTCAACCGAAAATGGGACAATTGAGTACAGTGGCCAGTGCAGTGGAAATAATGTGACGGATGTTCCGGATTATTTTGCTCATTATACGACTGGCGAGGCGGGAATTTATGAGATGACGCTAACAAATTTAAATAATGATTACAAGATCACTGATTCTTTTGAAGTCAGAGAATTTATTCCTTTTGAAGTGGAAAGAATCGGACCGAGCAGGATTTATCCCCCAGCGGATTATGAGATGATTTTGAAAATTAAAGCAAATGAAGATTTCATCGGATTTATTCAAGAGAAAGTTCCTGCTTCGTTTATAGTTATGGATCAGGAATTAAGAATTAAGAATCAAGAAACGGAAGAGTTTGAAATTTATGATTCGCAATTTATTAAGCAGGAAGAGAGTGATAATATCAAATTACTGAGATGGCACGATCTTAACTTGAAACAAAACGATGAGCTTGAGATAAAATATCAATTTGACGCGCCGGATGTCAGCCCTGATTTGCATTTGTTGGGACCGTTGGGGTTTTATGAATAAAGTTCATTATTTTCTCAAAAATATAAAGGTCGATTTGAGATTATATAAAGCAAATTAAATTATTAATTAAAAAACTTATGGAAAATAAAATTAAAATAATAAAAGCAATAATGCTTTTACTATTCATCTTAGGGGGATCGGGATTATGTTTGGCAGATGATAAGGCGCAAGCTTCTGATTGGTATAGCCCTGATTGGGAATATAGAAAAGCAATCACTATTGACAATACGTTAAACGCAAGCGCTTTAACTGATTACCAAGTTTTAATAACTCTCAACGCTGGTAATTTTGACTATGCTCATATAAAAGACGGTCTAGCTGGAAGCGGCGATGACTTAAGATTTACGGACTCAGACAAATTAACGGAAATTTATTATTGGATTGAAGAGTGGAACACTGGCGGCGACTCAAAAATTTGGGTTAAAGTTCCTTTTATCGCGGCTTCAAGCGAAGCCATAATTTATCTTTATTACGGAAATGATAATATAGATTTATTGCCTGAGAGCAGTTTTGACGATTCAATGCAGAAACTGGAAGCGGACGCTGACACTGCCGCACTTTGGCATTTTGATGAGGGAACAGGAACAACCTTGGGAGATGCTTCTTCTAATGGAAATGATGGCGCGATGTATGATTTTGCTATTGACAACAGCGATTGGGTCTCTGATTCAACTTCGGAATATGGCGGATCAGGTGGCGCTTTAAATTTTGATGGGGTTGATAACTATGTTGAAGTTTTTCATGATGACAGTTTGAATTTTAATCCTGAAGATTTTACAATTGAAGGATGGATAAAAACCAGCGAAACAAGTCATAATGATATGATTCTTATGAACAAGCGCGAAGAAAGTGATAATGACAGAGGATACTATCTATACCTAAACAAAGAGCCTGATTACGCTTTGCACTATTTCATATACGGCGAGCCAATGATAGAATCCGGAATTATTAGCGATACACCAATTAATGATGGAAATTGGCATCATATTGTCGCGCTTGGCGAAGGAACTAAAATGAAGATGTATATAGACGGAGAATTTGAAAAAGAAGTTGAATCTCCGGTGTTGGCGATAAAAAACTTTGATAATCCGGCATCTTTAATAATAGGAACGATAATATATTTTCCTAACATAGAAGATTTTTATAAAGGCCAGCTTGATGAATTCAGAATTTCCACCAGAGCTTTAAGCGCCGATGAAATTAAAGCGAATTATGAAAAAAGGCAATATGCTGCGACAGAACCTACAAATAGTTTAGGAGCTGAAGAAACTGATCCTTACGACGTTTCGGAAACTGTTGTTGCCGCAGACGGAGGAACAGTAGTTAACGCGGCTGATACTGTTGATGTAGAAATCCCAGCTAACGCGCTAGCTTCTGACACGGATATTACAATTGATGCTGGTGAAGCGATTGGAGATTTTCAAGTTCAGGGCATAGCGCCGATAGATTATATCTACACTTTCGGACCAGAAGGAACAACTTTTTCTATTCCCGTAATACTAACCTTTGATTATGACGATATTGGAATGACTCTTGAAGAGGAACAGGGTTTGGATATTTATCTTTACAATGAAACTTTGGAAATATGGGAAGCTCAAGGAGCAATAGTTGATACGGATTTTAACACTCTAACTCTTTCTGTAACTCATTTCTCAGATTATGTCGTCGGAAGAGACATAACTGTGTTGGGAAAAGTAGACGAACTTCTATTGTTAATCAATAATTATTACGAAGAAGGAAAAATTGAAAAATTCGCTTACTCATTAAACGTACACTTAAAGATAGTTCAGAGGCTAACTGAAAAAGGAAAAATTGAAAAAGCCGTAGACGCCTTAGAAAGATTTATTGAAAAAGTGGAAAGATTCACTCCGAACAAAATTGATTCAGATGTTTCTATGGAAATTATTACTAGAGTGAATGAGATTATCAGTTTGTTATGACAGTAATGTTTTTCTCAGGATTTTTATAAAAGTCCTGAGAAGCAAGTTTCTAAAATATTTGGAAATTTGCTTCTTAGAATAGGTTGGAAAGTAAAAAGTAAAATAAATGTTTAAATCTCTCAAAAAATTGATTATATTCTTGTCTATTCTGGCAATTGCCAGCGGTTTTGCGCTGGCGGTGAATAATTATAGTACAATAAAAGGAAACGAGCATAAATTAGTTTTTGAAGAAATTCGCCAGTGGCAGATTGCGTCGGACTCGGTATCAACATATAATTTTGTTGGAGTTACAAGTGAAAGCTCAACTCATGTTGCTTGGGATTTTGAGGTGGATATTGTCGATCCTACTGATCCTCCCGGAAGCGATAATATAAATACTCTTACTGACACAGGAATTTCTACTGGCATACCGGAACTAAAAACAGGAATATTAGGATATCTTTCCAACGGTGAAGCTTCTCAGGCAGAATATGATGCCATTGAAGCGAATGACGGAGACAGGTGGCAAACAACAGATCCGGGCAATGGAGATAACGCTATATTTTGGGCGCAATTTGATATAGCCGAAGATGTGAATAGTATTACTCAAATAAATACTACTTTAATAGGGTATCAGCATGCGGCTACTGACAAGGCTTGGTTTGGGATTTGGAAACCTGGCGCGTCAACTCCCCATTGGAAATATCTTGAAGCAGCGCAGGCAACCAGCGATCATACCTATAATGGAACAATCACAACGGAAATAGATCAATATATAGATGGAGACGGGCATATACATCTGGTGTTTTTAAATGAGGATACAGCCGATGAAGTTCATATTAATTATGTGGAAGTGGAAATTGTCTGTTCCAAAAAAGTTTTTGGTTATGCTTATAATGATGATGGCACGATTTGGGATGGCTGTGACGATTTAACGGAAAATATTAGCTTGGTGGTTGACAGCGGAACAGAATTAACTGCTTTTTGCAAGGCGTCAACAGGAGAATATTATTTTTCTAGCGATACGCTATTTTCCGAAAACGATCCGGTTTCAGTTTTTTTAAATGATAATGGAAGCAATACTGAAAAAGGAGCGGCAATAACTGTGGCGTCAACTGATAATATTATTACTCTTAATCCCACTGAAAATATGGTTATAGTACAGACTGAAGGCAGCAGTATTACGAACAGCAATTTAAGCCATTGCGATTCTAATAATACTACTGGCTGTTCGGGCGTTATTCCTTATGATGTTAATGGCTCAGATTTAACCACGGGAGACGGTATCAAACTTGTTGTTAATACAGACGACACTTTTGCTCCCGGAGGAACAGTAACAACTTCTGTTTCAACTGACGGTACGGATGCTGTTATTGATGGAGATTTATTGGTTCAATCAGGCGCTACTCTGTCTATGGCATCTAACGCTTTGACTGTTGGAGGGGATTATGTTAGTTACGGAACTTTTTCCGGATCATCAGGGCAGGATACTAATTTTGTGGCTACTGCCAGTGGTTTTGAAATTACCGAAAGCGGTTTTGAGGATGTTATTTTTAATGGTTCCAGCGGCGGCTGGTCTTTTACAAAAAACACTACTCTTTTTGGTGATTTGACTATGACTGCCGGGACTTTATCTAATACTAATAATTTGACGGTAAACGGCGGAACTGCTGATGGGGATGGGGTGATTACTTTTTCTGATGGGACGAATTTTGCTAATGCAAAATCTATATCTACAGCATTGGATTACACCTGCGCCGTCTCCAACGCCGGCAATGTCTATTGTTGGGGAAGGGATAGTCTCGGCCAATTGGGAAATGGCGCTGTTACTGACACCCAAATAACCCCAGATCGGGTTTTAAAAGGAGCGGATACGGCAACAGAAGACAATGACGGAACAAATTTAACCAATATCAAAAGCATCAGCACGGGAGATAACCACGCATGCGCCGTCTCCAATACCGGCAATGTTTATTGCTGGGGGGATGATAGTTACGGCGAATTAGGAAATGGCGCAGATGACGCCCAAACAACCCCGGATCGTGTTTTAAAAGGAGCAGACACGGCAACAGAAGACAATGACGGAACAAATTTAACCAATATCAAAAGCATCAGTGCGTTTTATTATCATACCTGCGCCGTCTCCAATGCCGGCAATGCTTATTGTTGGGGATATGATGCGTCTGGCGAATTAGGAAACGGCGTCGACGGCAATCAAACAACCCCGGATCGGGTTTTAAAAGGAGCAGATACGGCCGCAGAAGATACAGATGATACAAATTTAATTAATATCAGATCTGTTGATGCGGGACGTTTTTATACCTGTGCCGTCTCCAATGCCGGCAATGCTTATTGTTGGGGAAGTGATGGTTATTATATATTGGGAAATGGCGTGGATGAGGATCAAACAACCCCTGATCGGGTTTTAAAAGGAGTAGATACGGCAGCGGAGGACAATGACGGCACGAATTTAACCAACATCAAAAGCATCAGCGCGCAATATAGACATACCTGCGCCGTCTCCAATGCCGGCAATGCTTATTGTTGGGGGAATGACACTTATGGCCAATTAGGAAATGGCGCGGATGGGAGCCAAACAACCCCGGATCGAGTTTTAAAAGGAGTAGATACGGCCGCAGAAGATGTAAATGATACAAATTTAATTAATATCAGATCTGTTGATGCGGGGTATGCTCACACCTGCGCCGTCTCCAATGCCGGCAATGCTTATTGTTGGGGATATGATAGTTACGATCAATTAGGAAACGGCGCTATTACTGACACCCAAACAACCCCAGATCGGGTTTTAAAAGGAGCGGATACAGCAACAGAAGATAATGACGACACAAATTTGACTAATATCAAAGGCATCAAGGTTAGAGAAGCCCACACCTGCGCAGTCTCCAATGCAGGCAATGCTTATTGCTGGGGAAGTGATTCTTATGGCAAATTAGGAAATGGCGCAGATGGCAACCAAACAACCCCAGATCGTGTTTTAAAAGGAGCGGATACGGCTGGGGAAGATGATAATATCACAAGTCTGGTTAATATGAAAAGTATGAGTTCAGGAGATAATCATACTTGCGCGATATCAAATGGAGGGAATGTGTATTGCTGGGGAGATGATGCGTATGGCCAATTGGGAAATGGGACTACCCTTACTGCTGACCAGACTGTTCCAAGCAAAGTTGAAGACGGCGCGGCAACCGGCTTAGACGCCAGCGGAGGATATTTAATTAACATCAAACAAATTATCGCGGGAAGCAATCATACTTGCGCCATCTCTAATATCGGTAACACTTACTGTTGGGGAGAAACAGGACAAGGGCAAGTTGGCGACGCACAGACAGCGACAGACAGAACAACTCCGGTTAAAGTTGAAGACGGCGCGGCAACCGGATCAGACGCCAGCGGAGGATATTTAATCAATATCAATTCTATTGTTGCGGGAGATAATCACACCTGCGCTGTTTCCAATTTAGGCAATACTTACTGCTGGGGAGAAACAGGACAAGGACAAGTCGGAGACGCGCAGACAGCAACAGACAGAACAACCCCGGTTAAAGTAGAAGACGGCGCGGCAACAGGGCTGGATGCCAGCGGAGGATATTTAATCAATATCAATTCTATTATTGCGGGAGGCGACCACACTTGCGCTATTTCTAACACGAGCAATACCTATTGCTGGGGAGAAACCGGACAAGGGCAAGTCGGCGATAACCAAACAGCAACAGACAGGATGACTCCTGTTAAGGTTGAAGACGGCGCAGCAACAGGCTTAGACGCCAGCGGAGGATATCTGATTAATATCAAACAAATTATAGCAGGAGGCAACCATACCTGCGTTGTTTCTAATTCCGGCAACACTTACTGCTGGGGAGAAACAGGACAAGGGCAGGTTGGCGACGCGCAGACAGCGACAGACAGAACAACTCCGGTTAAGGTTGAAGACGGCGCGGCAACCGGATTAGATACCAGTGGAGGATATTTAATTAACATCAAACAAATTATAGCCGGTAGCAACCATACCTGCGCTATCTCTAACACAGGCAATACTTACTGCTGGGGAGAAACAGGACAAGGACAAGTCGGAGACAACCAAACAGCGGATGACAGAACAACTCCGGTTAAAGTAGAAGACGGCGCGGCAACCGGATTAGATACCAGTGGAGGATATTTAATTAACATCAAACAAATTATCGCGGGAAGCAATCATACTTGCGCCATCTCTAATATCGGCAACACTTACTGCTGGGGAGAAACAGGACAAGGGCAGGTTGGCGACGCGCAGACAGCGACAGACAGAACAACTCCGGTTAAGGTAGAAGACGGCGCGGTAAATGAAATTATCTCTGATTTTATCATACCTTTTTTTAATCTTTCCGGTTCCGGCAATTTCGGCGGCACTTCCGCTTGGACATTTTCTTCTTTGATTTTTGGCGATAGCGTGACTTCAGCAACTTCCACTTCTCAAGATTCAGGAGCTATAACCATTAATAATCATTTCACTTTGAAAGCCAACCACACTTTAAACGCTGGATCTAAAACATGGACTATTAATAAATCAGGAACGCCTTTCAGGGTTGATGGAACTTTAATTCCAGCCACTTCAACATTTAATTACAACTCCACTTCAGCCACTAATATTACTCCAATCACTTACAACCACCTTGAATTTAAACCAGCTTCGGGAAGCCCAACTTATACTCTGGGAACAGCTGGGTTTCAAACTATCACCACTAATGGCAACTTTACTGTTGGCGATGGAACAAACGCGATTACCGCTCTCGCTTCAACGCATGATACTATTTTAGATATTGACGGGAATTTAACCATTGCCGCTAATTCTTCTTTTACCGCCCCAGCCACCAGCGCTCTTACCATCGCCGGCGATTTCACAAACGTCTCCGGCTCATTCAACGGTACAAGCACTGTTATTTTTGACGACAACACCAAAATATCTCATATCTACGGAACAACGACATTTAATAATCTCATCTGTACCACAACCGGAAAAACACTTCAATTTGAGGCAGGCGCCACTACGGCAGTTACTGGCGTTTTAACATTCACAGGCCAGTTGGGAGGTTTAATCACTTTAAGAAGTACGGCCACAGGCACACAATGGAAAATAAACCCAACCGGAACAAGCGACGTAACTTATGTTGATGTCAAAGACTCAAACAATGTTAACGCAACAGCGATATTCGCGTATTATTCCACTGACAGCGAGAATAATATCAATTGGAAATTCGCCGCTATCGGAACAATCGTCTCGCAAATCAAAGACATTGAAGTAAATGCCGATTTTGGAGCAATGAGCTGGACAGCTTCCACTACGGCAAGCTCTTCTGTAACAATGAAAGCCCGTACAGCCACTACATCTGATATGAGTTCGGCAACCGATTGGGCATCGTGCGACGCGATAACCAATGGCGTGGATATTTCCGCCAATAACTGCGTGACTGACCAAGAGCGCTATATCCAATATTATGCTTCTCTTTTTATGCAATACGCCACCACTTCTGAATTTTTGTCGCCCGAATTTTATGACGTAACAATCAATTATGACGCGGCAGGGTCTTTAATTTCTTCGCCATATAATACTTTGGCAAACGACACGGTTATTAATGAAATTCGCTGGTCTGAAACAAAAGCGGGAAATTCCGATGTTTTGCTCCAGCTTCGCTCTTCGCCAGATAACAGCGGCTGGACAAGCTGGATGGGAACGGACGGAACTTCAAACACTTATTTTACGGATTATGAAGGAAATGAATCAATTCCATCCGCCCTATCTGACGGAGCAGATGATCAATATATCCAGTATAAAGTATTATTGGATTCAGGCGGAACAGACATTCCGGTTTTATTAGATGTTACCATAGACTATCAATCCAGCGTGCCGGTTATTACAAGTGTCAGCCCGGGTTATGTGTGGAGCAACGAAAGCAATACGGTTGCTATTACCATTAGCGGTTCGGATTTCGCGAGCGGAGCAACCACAACCATAACATCAGGAGGCGTTGAAATAATTTGTACTAACGCGTCAGTGTCAGCCAATCAGATAACCTGCGATTTTGACACAACGCAAGCTTATGGCGGATCGGCAAATATTACAGTTACCAACCCGAACGGAGCAAGCGGTTCCTGGACGGATTTTTACATAAATAATTACATAGGAACACTCACATCGCAAATTAATAATATTAAAAATTTGTATTTTAACGCGATAAACTGGACAGCGATAACAACCGCTACTTCTTCAGTAAGCATAAAAGTACGGACAGATATTAATTTCAATATGTCAGGGGCGACTGCTTGGGCATCATGTGATACAATTAACAATGGCATTGATATTTCCGCTAACAATTGCGTAACCGACGGGCATGAGTATATTCAATACCAAGCCGCGCTAACCGCTGTTTATGGAACAAGCACCGGTTATATAACTCCGGAACTCGAGCAAGTGAGTATTGATTACGCGTATTACGCCTCGTCCAGCTTGATTTCTTCGCCGTATAATTCCATTTCCGAGGTTAACGCGATAAGAGACATGTCATGGACAAAAAGCCTGCCTTCCGGCACCGGAGTTAAATTCCAGCTCAGAACCGCTTTGGACGCGGGCGGTTCGCCCGGAACATGGACCGACTGGCTGGGACCGGTCGGAACAGGCGATTATTATAATAATTCCAGCGGCAATAACGCGATTAATTTAACGCATAATGACGGCACTGGCGATCAATGGATTCAGTATAAAGCGTTTTTAACCTCTGACGGAGCTAATACGCCTATTTTTTATGATATAATAGTTGAATATGGCGATAAGCAATACTCCAGGATAATATTAAAAGATGGAGTAATATTGAAAGACGGAGTGATATTAAGATGATTTAGATTTTTGAAAAGATTATGGATAAGAAAAATAAAAAACAAAATAATTACGCTTTTATTGACAGTCAGAATTTGAATTTATCAATTAAAGAATGCGGTTGGGATTTGGATTTTGGCAGGTTTTTCGTATTTTTAAAGCATAAATATCGTGTTATCAAAACTTTTTTATTTATTGGTTATATTCCGGAAAATAAAAAACTCTATAAATATTTAGAAAAAGTCGGATATGTTTTGATTTATAAACCGGTTCTGGGGAATGGCAATTTTATTAAAGGCAATGTAGATGCCGAGTTGGTTTTGCATACTATGCTTGAATATAATAATTTTGATAAGGCAATAATTGTATCCGGTGATGGGGATTTTTATTGTTTGATTGAGCAGTTAGCTAAAGACAAAAAATTATTTAAAATCGGTATTCCTAATAAAAAAAGATATTCGGCTTTGCTTAGAAAATTTAGCCAATATTTTTTTTATGTCAGTATTTTAAAGAATAAATTAGACAAACAAAAAAAGGCATCTGGAAAGTGAACGCGTCACAATCCGTAGCCTTTTATCGTGATTATTAATATTATAGCATAAAGTATATAAAAATCAAGTTAAAATTTTGTTTTTAAATAAAATGGCTTATTTTAAATAAAAATATGTTAATTTTAGATTTTGAAATAACTATAATTCGTGTAGTTTAAAAATATGTTAAAAAATATAACCCCAAAACTAACAGCAATTATAATAATAACCCTTTTAATCGCGGGCGTTTTTGGCTATGTTCAATATTTAATCAATAAGCCGTTAAAAATATTAAAAAACTACACAATCCCCAAAGAATTTACATTTAACAATACAAAAATAGCATTAGCATGGACAGACGAGAACGAAGGTGAAACATTAATCATCCAATCAGACAAAAAAGAATATAGCGGTTTCAGCAGTGTTGATGTTTATTTTAGCATTACTAATATTTCAAAGAAAGATCAGAGTATGGATGTTGTGGTTTGGGTTGGGAATGAAAAGGTTAAGGTGGAGGAGATGGAGAGGATAGAAAAAGAAGATTCTAATTTTTACCCGTCAAGCGAGTACAAGCAATTTTCAATTTTCAATTTTCAAACAATTTCCAATGATTTAATTAATAAAATTTCAAACAGGAAGGACATAGGCGGAAGCGATAATGGTTATTCTGTTAATGACAACATAGAATCAGGACAAACAAATTATTATAAAGCAACAATAAAATACCCGCCAATGAGCAAGGGAGAATTTTTTATTGAGGCATTTTCCGCCAAAGGCGGATATGGACATCTTGATCCGTGGTACTCGTCCAGCTGGAATTACAGGCGCGAAATTACTATCAACTCAAGCCAAATAGCCACCACAACTTCAAATTTCCCTGTTCTTGCCACCACCACATTAGACGATCTAAAAACAACAACAAACGGAGGAAAAGTCGGAAACGACAACGGTTATGACATTATATTCGTTGATGACGACGACAGCACGCTTCTTAATTTTGAAAGAGAAAAATACGCCAGCACAACCGGGGAAATAGTTTATTGGATAAAAACAGACATATCCTCAACAACAGACAAGACTATTTATATGTATTACGGCAACGCGTCAACCGCGGATCAGGCCACAACAACAGGGGTTTGGGATGATAATTTTGTAATGGTTCAGCATATGCACCACGATTGGGACGCTACGGCCGAAGATTCAACCAAATATAACAATGACGGAACAAATACTAATTTTTATTCAGCAACTTCTTCTGTGACAGCTCAAATTGACGGCGGGATTGATTTTGACGGGGCGGATGATTATGTAGATTTGCCCAATGTTTTTGGAGGTTTAGATGAATTTACAGTAAGCGCTTTTGTTAATTTTGATGTGAAAACAAACTACGATATAGTAATTATTTCTGGAGTACAAGGAGCAGATTATAGTTTAAAAAATTGGATATTAAGCCTAGATAATTCTGTCCCTCAAAAAATGAGAATGCAAATTTCTAATGGTACAGAAAATGTTAATGCTGTTGAAACAATTGCTGTAAGTTCAGGATTTACACATTATAGCGCTGTTTATGATGGACAAACAGTAAGATTATATAAAAACAGTATAGAAGATGATAGCGAATCGTTTGCTTCTCCAGAAACTATTAACAATGTTCAAAATAACACACAAATTGGAGCCGGGTATAGTCAGAGTTTATTTTGGACTGCTTTTTGGGACGGATTTATAGACGAAATCCGCATCTCCAACATCGCCCGCTCAGCCGGCTGGATTGAAACAGAATATAACAACCAAAGCAACGTAAGCAGTTTTTTAACGATTAACGCGGAAGAGAGCTTAAAATTGGTTATTACCACATCCGCCAAGACTTTGGCAGCTGGAACAGAGTCAACGGCTTTTATCGTTCAGACGCAGGGTTTAAGCAATAACCCGATAAATATGGTAAATGATATAACAATAAATCTGTCCAGCGATTCCTCGCTATATTCTTTTGCTTCCACAACAGGAGGAATAGAAATAAGCTCGGTAACAATTCCGTCTGGGACAAGTTCGGTTGATTTTTATTATACAGATTATGAAGTCGGCTCGCCTACGATTGTTGTCGCGGCGACTAATTTTGTTTCAGATGATCAGCAGCAGATGATCAAGGGCGTTTGGCAGAATACTTCTTATCAGTGCCGTAGGCAAATTACAATTGATTCAAGCCAAATCGCCACCACCACCTCAGCTTTTCCAGTATTAGCGACAACCACTTTGGTGAATTTAAAAACCGTTAATAACGGCGGATATATTCAAAATGACAGCGGGCATGATATTATATTCGTGGATGACGACAACAGCACAGTATTGAATTATGAAAGGGAAAAATACGCCAGCACAACAGGCGAAATCGTTTATTGGATTAAAACGGATATATCATCAACAACAGATAAAACTATTTATATGTATTATGGCAACGCGTCAGCGACAGATCAAGCCACCACAACAGGGGTTTGGGATGATAATTTTGTTATGGTTCAGCATATGCGGGAAGACCCGTCCGGCTCTGCTCCGCAGATGATTGACAGTACCGCAAATAATAATGACGGGACATCTGCCAATTTTTATTCAGCCACTTCATCGGTCGCAGGACAGATTGACGGAAGTTTGGATTTTGACGGGGGAGATGACTATATTGATATACTTGATGGTGTTGCAGGAGGACATCCATTTGTATCATTGTCAGACGCAATAACTATCACAGCATTCATAAATCCAGCTGCCATTACTAATACAGACAGTAGATGGAGGCCAGCATATGCGGTTGTTGAATTAAGAAATCAAGGGACTACCGGTATCCACGCACCTTTTAGTTTTGGTGTTGATGATAGTAAAATTTTAATTGGCGCAACAGATGATTATATTGCAGGAGAAGAGAGGCATCACGGAGATACAACAATAAACACTAGTATATGGTATTATATTGCGGCTACTTTTAGCGGTGATAATTGGGAATTGTTTTTGGACGGACAAAGTGATGGTAGCGGTTCTTGGGCAGCAGCAAGTGGCGATCGAAGTGTTGGAGCTAATACTGCAAATTTACAAATTGGTTGCAGGTCGGCAGATGATGGATTAAAAAATTCCAGTCTTTTCAACGGCATTATAGACGAAGTCCGCATCTCCAATACCGTCCGCCATTCCGGCTGGATTGAGACAGAGTATAATAATCAGGTTAGCGTAGGGAGTTTTATGACTTTCGGCGCCGAGGTTTGTATGCCAAATCCTATTGAGAGAAGCGGCGGGGAGAATGTTAAGACTATGATTAAGGGAGGGGTTAGATTTAAGGGAGGGACGAGATTTTGAATTTAAAATTTATTTATAATTATAATAATATGTTAAAAAAAGCAATCCATTTTGTAAAATACAACAACGCCGCTTTGTTAATATTTCTGGCGATTTTCGCGGTTGGCTCAGGCGTTTGGGCGCAAACCGAGGCCGGACAAGAATTTATCGGTGAAAAACAGGAAAAAATTGAAGGCATTGACAATACCTTGCTTTTAAACGTTGATTTTGAAAATTATGATATGGATTTTAAAATTGAAAAAATTGAAGAAAATGACAAATATTATTTTGTCACTTACACTTATTTGGATTTGATGAAAAAGAATTATGCTTGGGAATATTTATTAAATGAAAAAATTAGAAAAGTATCTTTAAAAATAAAAAAAGATTTGGGCGCTTATTTAGCCGAAGAATTAAAAGAAGAGCATGACGCAAGAGTAAAAACATTAAAGCAAGAACAAAAAATAGCTTTGGAAAAAGGCGAAGAAACAAGAATAGAAGTTGTTGATTATTCCGGCTTGATTGGAAAAACATTAAAATTAAGCGAGAAAATATTTTTTGGTTATGAATCCGTTAAAACGCGCGAAATTCTTTCACCGACTGTTCCAGCAACAATTCTGGCAAAAAGAGAAATTAAAGAAAATACAGGCGAGGCAAGCGAAGAAAAACCGGATGATTTAACAAAAATTTATTTTGATTATCTTGAAAAACTGGAAAATAACGCGGGCGAATCTTCCGCTGATAAAGTTTTGGCTGAGGAGACTAATGTTAATTTAGAAATTATAATTGATTCTTATCCAACCGCGACAACAACCGCGACAACCGTTATTTTTACTTTTTATTTTAATCCGGATAATGCTTCCTCAACTTTTCAATGCCAAATAGACAGCGAAAATTGGGAAGATTGCGGTTCGCTTATAGAGTACGCGGATTTAGCGATTGGCGATCATAATTTTGCGGTTAAAACAGAAACTGATGATGGTTTTATTTTAGCTGATTTTTCATGGGAGATTATCAAGGAAGATGTTTGCGGTATTGATAATTTGAATTTATGCGATGAAGCGAAATGCGTGAGTTTAGGAGAATATTATATTTGGGAATATGAAGAGTGCATAGCCTCAACAACGCCGGAGTAATTTTTATAATTATAATCAAAAAACCCTGCAAAAAGCAGAGTTTTTCAAGCGCGGCGGAGAGCAAGGGAGTCGAACCCTATCCGTGATTAAACGGACCAACTGTGTATCAAGCAGAGGCGCCTCCGCAGGCGCTTTACTCTCCAGTCGCCGCCACGATTATAATTATAGCATAGATGATGAAAATAATCACACAAACAAAAAACACCTCCATTGACAATGAAGATGTTTTTGTTGGTCCCCTTTAACTAAGGATAGAGTTTCTCCGCTTGATACACAATTATAGGATAGCATATTCACAAGGCTTGTCAAGTAACTAGGGTGTGGATAATTTTTTATAAATAAAAATCCGAAAATTTTCGGATTTTAGAGTTCAATTGCGATCCATAGTTGACGTATTATTAATATAACATATTTAAAATTTTTGTCAAGCAAAAATTGTGGATAATTTAAACATGCCAATAATAAAAAACAAGCTCGAAATAAGCGATTCAAAAGCAAGAAAACAAGTTGTTCAATTGATTGAAGCAGGAATTGAAGCTGTACGACCAGAGAATTTAATGAAAAAAGCCGTTCGTTACGGCAAGGAATTTAATTCGCTTATTATTAATAACAATGAATTTAATCTGTTATCCGGCAGGATTTTTGTTGTCGGCGGCGGCAAGGCCGTTGGAAAAATGGCCGAGGCTTTTGAAAAAATCGTGGGGGCGGAAAATATTACCGCTGGAATCGTTAATTCCATTGAAAAAAATAAAGATATAAAGAAAATTAAGGTAATCAAAGCAGGGCATCCGTTGCCGGATCGCGCAGGGTTGAAAGGCGTGAAAAAAATGCTTGATTTGAAAGAGAAATATAAAATTAACAAAAAAGATTTAGTTGTTTGTCTTCTGTCAGGAGGCGGTTCCGCAATGCTGCCTGCGCCGGCGGACAGCGTATCTTTGGAAGAAAAACAAAAAACTACTGATTTATTAATAAAGTCCGGCGCCAATATCCGGGAAATAAACACAGTTCGCAAGCACTTGTCAAAAATAAAAGGCGGGCAATTAGCGGAATTTTTCGCTTCGGCGCAAGTTATTTCAATAATTATTTCCGATTGTATTTTAGGAAAACCGGACACAATCGCTTCTGGACCGATATCGTTTGATCCGACTACTTTCCAGGACGCGCGCTTGATTTTGGAAAAATATAATTTAATTAAATGTATTCCAAAAAGCGCGATTAAATATATTAAAGAAGGAACACAAGGAAAGCAAAAAGAAACATGCAAAAGCAAAAGCGCGAAAAATTTTATTATCGGCTCAAACAAGGACGCGCTGGAAGCAATCGCGCTGGAAGCTAAACGTATAAAATTTAAGCCTTTAATTGTAAACGCAGGAATAAGCAAAAACGTGGAAACAGAAGCCAAGAGCATGATTGCTGATTTGCTTCAAGAAAAAAATAGCGATTATGATGTTTTAATTTTCGGCGGTGAGCCTTTAATATTTTTATCAGAGAATCACGGAAGAGGTGGTCGCAATCAACACTTGTCAGCGTTGTTTTTGAATTATTTAAAAAATACGAATTTTTCTTGGGTGTTCGCAAGCATCAGCACCGACGGCTCCGATTATACAAAAAATATCGCCGGAGCTATTATTGATAATAATTCATATCGCCTGGCAGATGAAAAGGGAATTGATATAGAGGCGCATATAAAAAATTTTGACACTCATAATTTATTTAAAAAGCTCGGAAATTCTTTAATTAAAATGGATAACACTAACACAAATGTCGGGGATGTGATGGTTTTTTTAAAAAATGCCTCATAAATTATATAAAACCCTAATCACCCTCGCGATAGTCGGAATATTTTTAGCGATTCCTGTCTTTTGGCTAACTTTAAGCGCTGAAAATAAATTGGAAATAGCGTTCTTGGATGTGGGGCAGGGCGATGCCAGTTTGATTAAAACGCCGTTCGGACAGAATATTTTAATTGACGGCGGAGCGGATTATAAAGTGATAGAAGAATTGGAAAAAGAATTACAATGGTGGGATAAAAGCGTTGATTTAATGGTTTTGACTCATCCGCATGACGATCATGTTGCCGGTTTGATTTTTGTTTTAGAAAGATATGATGTTAAAAAAATTCTTTATACTGGAGTGACGCATAGCGCGCCGGCTTATCTTGAATGGCTCAAAATAGTTAAAGCTAAAAATGTTCCTTTGGTAATTATAGATCGTCCCCAAAAAATAATTTTTGGGAATGATTGTTTTTTAGATATAATTTATCCCAGGCAGAGCTTATTGGGCAAAAGCGTAAATAATCTTAATAACAGCTCAATTGTAGCGGAATTGGCGTGCGTTGACAAAACGGTTTTATTTATGGGAGACGCGGAAATAGAGGTGGAAGAAGAATTAATTAAGACAGGAAATTTAAATAGAGTGGAAATTTTAAAAGTCGGGCATCATGGTTCAAATACATCAAGTCATCAAGAATTTTTGGAATTAGGCAATCCCCAAAAAGCAATTATTTCAGTAGGCAAAGATAATAAATTCGGCCATCCCAGCCAGCGGATTATTAAACGTTTGGAAAGATTGGGCGCTGAAATTTTACGAACTGATTTGAACGGGACGATTAGATTTTGAAAACCTTGCAATTCACAAATATTTTGCTATACTAGTATTAATTGAATTTAATTTAGAAAACTATGGAAAAAAAGATATTAATTTGCGAGGATGACGCTATGATTGGCGGAATGTATAAAACCAAACTGGAGCAGGAAGGTTATATGGTTTTTCTTGCTGATAATGGCGCGTCAGGGCTTAGTATGGCATTAAGCCAAAAGCCTGATTTAATTTTATTGGATATTATTATGCCGCAGTTAGACGGTTTTTCAGTTTTGCGAGAATTAAGAGCAAGCGCGAAAACAAAAAATACGCCGATAATAATGCTGACTAATTTAAGCACTGATGAAGACAAGAAAAAAGGCGATCAATTTGGAGCGACAGATTATTTGGTAAAAGCGAATTTAACTCCGTCGCAGGTCGGTGAAGCGATAAAGAAATATTTAGTCTAATATATATAATGTTAATCTGCGAATATATGCTAATCTGCGAATTGCGAATAATTTGTTGATTGATATATTTAGTGGATTTATTTTTTTATGAAAAATGAAAAAACTTTAGTGATTATTAAGCCTGATGGCGTGCAAAGATCATTAATCGGCGAGATTATTAAGCGCTATGAACGTACAGGTCTTAAATTAATCGGACTTAAAATGATTATTCCCACAGAGGAGCAAGCGACCAAGCATTATTATGAAGTTGGCGGTGACGCGTGGATTGAAGAAGTTGGAAGAAAGGCGGCCGAGGCTTATGAGAAAAAAGGCGAAAAATCTCCTTATAAAACTTATTCGGAAAACGGCCGGGCTGTCTTAAAGGCTAATGCCAAATATTTAAGTTCCGGGCCGGTTGTGGCTATTGTTTGGCAAGGCGCCGGCGCTGTTGAATTGGTAAGGAAAATAACCGGCTCAACTGCTCCGCTTTTGGCTGATGTCGGAACAATTCGCGGCGATTTAACTTTGGATTCTTTTGCTTTGGCGGACACAGATCAGCGAAGTGTTAGAAATTTAATTCATGCTTCCGGCACCGTTGAAGAAGTAGAAAAAGAGCTGAAAATTTGGTTTAAAGACGAAGAAATCCTTAAATATACGCATTTGCAGGAGAAAATTTTATATGATGTAAATTTGGACGGGATAAAGGAGTAAGCGCAAAGTATTGCCATTTTAACGGTTTTGGTTTATACTTATAATTGAATACAGATAATCTTTTAAATAAAAGGTTGTTTTTACTTATTTTTTTAAAAATATGACAAATAAAGATACTCTAAACAAGAGTGATATAAAAACAATAAAAGCAGAGTTGTTAACCAGAAAAAAGCAGATCTTAAAAGATTTGGAAGATATTTCCGGCAATGACAAAAACGCTAAAGTAAAATTTCCAGAATATGGCGATAAATCTGATGAAAATGCCCAGGAAATCAGCGAATTTTCAACAAATTTGGCAACTGACAAGGTTTTGCAAGGCACTTTAAAAGATATTGATGCCGCGTTAGAAAGAATAGAAGATGAGACTTATGGAATTTGCAAATATTGCAATCAACCGATTGGAAAAAAACGGATGCTAGCCAGACCAGTAGCCAGCGCTTGCGTTCCCTGCAAAACAAAACTGCAAAGCCGACCGTGATTTTTATGATATGAAATAAAATATGCTTGTATACAAAAAAAAGATGGTTTATTATATAATTTTAGCCATTTTTTTTGTATCTTTAGACAGGTTATTTAAAATTTTGGCTCTTAATTATTATGAAAATATTAAAATAGAGCTGATTTCCGATTATTTTGGCTTTACTTTGGCTAAAAATTATTATATCGCCTTTTCTTTGCCCCTTTCAGGACCTATTTTAACCGCGTTTATCGGGGTAGTTATATTGATTTTATTATATTTTTGTGTAATACTGATAAAAAAAGAAGAATACACTCAAGCCTCATGTTTGGCATTTGTCATACTTGGAGCTACAAGCAATATTATTGACCGCATAAAATACGGCTTTGTAATTGATTACCTAGACTTAAAATACTTCACAGTCTTCAACATAGCCGATTCAATGATTGTAGTCGGGGTTGTGTTGTTGGTTTTTAATTTAACAAAATTAAATAAATAGCATGAAAAAATTATGGAAAATTTAAATATACAACCAAAAATAGATTCTGATACAAAATTTTTAAACGGATTGGATAAATTAAAAGATGAACAAAAAATAATTGAAGAAAAAATTAATCAAACAAACGGAGACAAAAAAGAAATATTAAAAATGAAGTTAGAAGATGTTGAAAAGCAAATAGCAGAATACAAAATTTCATTTAAGCATTACAACAAAACAAAAAAAACAAATAATTTAAAAAAAGAAACAGTAGAGGATAATGTTGTGGATATGCTTAATTTTAAAAAAAGAAAAGATAATAATAAAAATAGTGAAATTCCAGAAAATCTTTTAGACGATCTTGACGAATTTAAAAAAAGAAAATCCATGTAATAAAAATAGTTGTGTTTTTAAAAAATCCCGTATTGCGCGGGATTTTTTAATTTGGTGTAATTATAGTCCTTGTATTTTTTTGTATTTTAAATTCAATAAAAATAGTTTTTTTAGGCAATATTTTTTTAATATTCTCCGGCCATTCA
>JAGLLI010000038.1 GCA_023140595.1 Candidatus Parcubacteria bacterium | reverse complement strand
ACTACGCTAAAGCTTCGCGGGGCAAGCCCTTTCATAACGAGGTGGCTTGCCACGCGGAGCCTTGGTGAAGTGTGGACGACACAAGATTTGAACTTGTGACCTCTACGATGTCAACGTAGCGCTCTAACCAGCTGAGCTAGCCGTCCCTAATGCTTACTATATCACTTGTTTCTTGATATTTCAAGGCGGCGTTATTGCGGCAGTTTGCTTAATCCTTCTTTTATAGTGTTAATAATTTCCGGCTCAGCTTCGCTTAATGGCTTGTTTAATTGTATTTTAACAAAATTTCTTGCGCCTGTTGGATTAAATTTTTTAACTAAATTTAGAGAATTAATATTTTTTATTGAATAAATAAGAGCTTTTGTAATATTATTTTGAGTTTTGTTTTTATCGCCGGCAATATTAGGTTCATAAATCAAAACAATTATGCTTGCCTGGGGAATGTTCATAATAAGCTCATCAATTACTTCTGTTAAATCATTTTCATTAGCCTTTGTTTTGTCAAAATCAACCGAAGTTAGTATTGACCAAACCAAAGCTTTTTCAGGAGAGCTGGTTAAGCGCGCCAATACCCGTCCCCACAGTTTTAAAAGATTTAATGATCTGGAGCGGTAAAGCCGGTTAACGATTTTTTCCCGATCAGCGCCCATGGCAATCAGCTGCGAAGAAATTGCAAGCGATTGCGGAGTTATATTCTGTGTTTTAAAACTTCTGGTTTTGGAAATAATGCCGGTTAAAAGACAAGTCGCGACATCCTCATCAATCAAATTTTCGGAGTATTCGGAAATTAAATTAAATAAAATTTCAGTCGTTGACACCGCAGTCAATTCAATATGATTAATTTGTCCGAATTGTTCATTATTGGAATGATGATCAATGTTTATAATCGGTGTTTTATAAAAAAAGTCCGTATTATCATCATAAATAGATCCGATTGATTCTATGTCAGGGGTATCCAGAGCGATAATTAAATCATATTTAAAATTTTCCGAGCAAGAACTGATATCGTCATGCGTAAAAACTCCCTCCTTGGGAGAGATTATAAAATCAAGAGAATCTTTTTTAGTGTTATATTTAATTTGCCCTACTTTCGCGCGGTCGGTGTTAAGGGATATAATGAAATTTTGAGAAATATCCAAAGCAAATTTGATATTGTCATATGCCGGCAGAAAATTAAAAATTGCGTTGTCATTAAATTTTTCAGCTGCGATTTCCACGTTTTTTTCTTGTTTTTTGCAGACTAAAAAAAGCGCCAAAGCCGAAGCAATCGCGTCGCCTTCCCATGTTTTATTAAAGGTAATCAGTATGTTTTTCGCTTTTTTAATTTGCTCAAAAATTTGTTGTTCCTGGTTTAACATAATAACAAATACCGGCACCCATAAAAAGGCCGGCGCATTTAACGTTTCAATAAATAAATATATCTTATTATTTTTATTGTGTCAATACCGCTGTTTTTAACCTATTTTTTTATTATATTTGCAAAACAAAAGGGAGCAAGACATATTAAAATATGCCTGCTCCCGTGTTGTTTCGTTTATCGCCAAAGACTTTTGTCAATATCTGTTTTTACTATTGAAATGCCGTTGTGTTTGAGATATTTTATGTTGCGCGGTAGAGTCTCCTCAAAAATATATTTTTTTTTCGCTGTTAAAAGTACAAAGTTTTTTTTGGCATTGTTTGGAAAAATTTCTGTTTCAGACACTTCCTCTTTTTGTAATCCGTTACCCCATTGTACATATAGTGCATGTATCATGATTTCTTTTCTCCTTTCTTTTGTTTTTGTGAAAAGTTTTTGTTATTGTTTTTAAAATCATCATTCTTTTTTTTCATTTTTCCTTTTTTTGCGCCTTTTTTAAAGCTAACATTTCCATTTTTAACAAAACTGCTAGATTCTTTCATCGCACCTCCTTGTTTTTTTTATTTAGTTTAACGGCCAAAAATATTAACAAAATTTTTATTAATATTTTTGGCTGTTAAACATTTATTGTTAAAGAACAAAATAAAACCGGTCTCCTTATGGGAGACCAGTTTCTATATTTAAATGATGTTTATACTATTTTTTAGTTAAAATATCACAAAAAACCAATCTCCGCGCAAAAGCGAAAAAGTAAAAGCTAAAAAAGAAGCTGAAATTAGTTTTTCGTAATATTTTATTAATCATTTTTCAAGTTATGCCCAAATGGCGCTAACAGTAGTCGGGAATATTAAAATTCCTTGACTATAAAATAATAATTTCTTATTTGTAAATATAGCAGATTTTAAAAAAATGTCAAGCAAAAAATAACCAAAATTATTAAAATTATTTAATCTTAGCTATTTTTAAGTAATAAAATAAATTTTTTCTTGACAATTTTTTAAAATCTGCTATATTAATAATAACTTTGACAATTATAAAATCTATAAGTCAGATCCTCGTTGAATTTTTAATAAATTTATACGGGGATTGGGTCTGATTTCCTCTGTTGTTTATAAATAGCAGAGAGGATGGTTTCTGCGCTAGTGGAAACTCGGCTTCCTCCGTAATCATAGGATAACTGATGTCGTTCAGTTAAAGTTTTGGATGCTTGTCATCCGTAGCTTTAGCGCAGGATGGAGTTGGTAAAAGTGGTCGCAATCCGTTTTACTGACGGATTTTTTTAATTCCGTTTGCAAACGCGTATGCGATAAAAAAGGTGGCACCGCGGGATAGACTTCTCGTCCTTTTATCCAAGTATTTTATTTGGATAAAAAGATGAGAAGTTTTTTATTGGCGGAAAAACGATAGTTCTTTGAAAAGGAAGGATAAAAAATCATGAATCAAAAAATAAAGGCAGAAGAAAAAAAGAAATATTTTGAAAAATGTTCAAAATGCGGAAAAACAATTGAAGTAGGACTTCCATCATATGTGTATGGATATGCGGTGATGACTTTTTGCAGAGAATGTGAAGAGAGCGCAATTATACGAGAAATCCGTCAAGCTAGGAGTAGCCGTAATTCTAATTATGGGACTGGCTGGGGTTGCTAAAAACTCTAGACTAAATTTATAGAGGGGATACTACAATGTATCCCCCTGTTTTTTTAATTTTAACATTTTTTAGATAACAAATAAAATTTTTCTTGCATTTTACTTTAAATATGCTATAATTATCCACAAGCGCAAGTATTGTATTGTTTTTTAAGACATTATAAGAAAGTTGTTTGTTTATGGCGATTTTCTTGTGGTGTTTTAATTACAGCTTAAATTTAACACCATTAGGGAAAACAAAAATCAGCCCCGCGTCAGAGGGGCTGATTTTTATTTTTGCTATTTTCAGTTATTCAAGTTATAATGTGTATAGACAAGATTAAAAATCGTTTATTTTTAATATTTTAAATATGCCAACTAAGAAAAAAATCAACAAAAAACCAAAAGCTCCGAAAAGGATTAAAATTCCGGCTAAGGTTTTTAAATATTTGGAAAAAGCGGGAGTTAAGCATGAAATTTTGGAGCATAAAACGGTTTATACCGCGATTGACGCGGCAATGACAATTAAAAAAAAATTAAACGAAATTGCCAAGTCTTTGCTGGTTAAGGCTGACAAAGATTATTATTTGGTTTTGATGCCTGCTGATAATAATCTTAATTTTGAAAAATTAAAAAAAGTTATCGGTAAAGCAAAGGAAAAAGAAATTAAAGCTATAAAAATTCCGGGAGAAAAAATTATTGAAAATTCTTTAAAAATTAAGGCAGGAACAATTACCGCTTTTGGCAAACTGCATAAGGTCGGAGTTATTATTGACAAGAAATTTGAAAAAGTTAAAAAAGCGGTTTTTGCCGCAGGTACGCCCAATTATTCCATTGAAATGGCAGTCAAAGACTTCATTGATTTGGAACAGGCGATTGTCGGGGTTGTGGGAGAGAAAAAGAAAATTAAAAAACAGGTGACGGTTAAGCCTAAAAAAACAAGAAAGAAAAAATAATATAATACGAATATTGTAAATTTTGTGTTATATTTAGTTATGTTAAATATAAAACTGGAAAAATTTGAAGGGCCATTGTCTTTACTCTTGCAATTAATTGAAAAAGAAGAAATGGATGTAACACAAGTGAGTTTGGCAAATGTTGCTGATCAGTATGTGTCCTATATCCGCGAAGCAAAAAATATTATTCCGGAAGAAATGGCGGATTTTTTAGTTGTGGCGGCTCGGCTTTTGCTGATTAAATCAAAAGCGCTTTTACCGTATCTTTATCCTGAAGAAGAGGAAGAGATTCAGGATTTTGAAGATCAATTAAAAATGTATCAGGAGTTTTTGGCGGCAACAGAGAGACTTGAAAAGATTTTAGGCAAAAAAAAATTTATGTTCGCGCGGGAATTTAACCGCAAAGCGGCGTTAGGCCAAGTAAATTCATTTTCTCCGCCAAAAAATATCAAAGTAAAAGATATAAAAAATATATTCAGTGATTTATTATTTCGTTTGCGTCCGGAGGAAAAACTTGAAGAGGAAACCTTGGATCATAAAATAAATATTGAAGATAAAATTATTTCCATTCAAAATAGTTTGCTTAACCGCATTAAAATGAGTTTTGACAGTATAATGGCTGAAGCGAAAAATAAGACTGAAATTGTTGTCAGTTTTTTGGCAATTTTGGAATTAATGCGCCAGCGGGAAATAATGCTAAAGCAGGACGGGCTTTTTAAAGAAATATTAATTGAAAAAATTTAATGGATATTAAGTCAAAAATTGAATCTTTATTGTTTATTTCGGCTAAGCCCATGTCAATTAAGCAATTAACGGAATTAATCAAAAAAGACAAAAAAGAAATTGAAAAAGCCGGACTTGAGTTAGTTGAAGAGTATAAAAATAATAAAAAAGGAATTCAGATAATCAAAAATAGCGCTAAATTGCAAATGGTTTCTTCGCCGGAAAACGCGAAGCTGATCCGAGAATTTATCAAAGATGAAACTACCGGAGAGTTGTCGCGCCCAAGTCTTGAAACTTTGACTATAATCGCTTATCGCGGACCGGTTTCCAAGATTGATTTGGATCGCATCCGAGGCGTTAATTGCTCTTTGATTTTGCGCAATCTTATGATTAGGGGTCTGATTAAGGCAAAAAATGACAGTAAAAAACAGGAAACTTATTACACGATTACATTTGACTTCATCCGTTTTCTCGGCATCAACGATGTGCGCGAATTGCCGGATTATGAAAAATTAAGCAAAGACGATACGTTTGACAGGATGCTGAATAACGAACAATCAAAAGATGAGCAAGCAGACAAATAAATATTTAACAAAACCCCATGCATAAAAATCCATTTTTTTTAATTCCAACTTTTATCGCGATTATATTTATATTCGGATTTTTGTTTTTATTTTACAGTCTGCCAACGCAAAGCGCTTATCAGGAAACAGAACCGGATATTCACCCGTCAAGCGAGTACAAGCAAAATTACGAGTTAGAATTTTTAAAGCAGCGGCAATCCGGCTTGCAAGCAAAAATTACACCCGGATTAAAATTTAATCCATTACCAGGGAACAAGGAAATTAAAACCGGAATAATTGTTCCAAAAAAAGTAACATCAGCAGAAGACCCTTATGTGAGTCTTGGAGCGGCAGCGGTTATGGACAGCCAAAGCGGAAAAATAATATTCAGTAAAGACGCAAATAAGCAAAAATCAATTGCCAGTATTACAAAATTGGCTACTGCTTTGGTATTTTTGGATAATAATCCCGGATGGGATATTGAATATGAGGTTAAGCATTCGGATCGCGTTAATGGCGGGAAAATTTATTTGTTTAGCGGAGAGAAAGTCAGAGTTAAAGATTTGTTTTATTTAAGTTTGGTGGGCTCCGCCAATACTGCGACCTTGGCTTTGGTAAATTCAACAGGACTCGCGCAGGCTGAATTTGTGGCGGCTATGAACGCGAAAGCAAAAGATTTAAATTTAAAAAATACCAGTTTTGTCGATTCTGCCGGCTTAAGTTATTTAAATCGTTCTACGGCTTATGAGACGGCAAAGTTGGCAAAAGCTGCTTTTGAAAATGAGGATATCCGCAAAGCGGTTTTGAGCGAGGAATATTCTTTTACAACTGCTGGCAATAGAAAAAAGATTGTCCATACTACCGACTCTTTGTTAAAAATTTTTCCGGCTAACGGCATAGAGCTGTTGGGCGGCAAAACCGGTTATACCGGCGCTGCCGGCTATTGTTTTGTCGGCAAGTTTAAAAATAAAAAAAACAAGCAAATTTTCGTTGTAATTTTGGGCGGAGAAAATGATGATTATCGCTTCGGGAAAACCAAAGAGCTTGCCCAATGGACTTATGATAATTTTACTTGGAAGTATTAATTAATAATAAAATATATATGAATGACGAAAAAATTATTATAGCCAATTGGAAAATGAAATTAAATTTAAAAGAGACATTGGAATTGGCGAAAAATATTAAAACAAAATTCAAGGATTTTAAAAAAGGAGAAATAGCGGTTTGTCCGAATTTTATATCTTTATTGGAAGTCGCGAAAATTTTAAAGAACAGCAGAATTAGGCTGGGCGCGCAAGATGTTTTTTGGGAGCAGAAAGGCGTTTATACCGGCGAAATTTCTCCCGGCATTTTAGTTGAAGCCGGATGCCAATATGTTATAATCGGGCATTCAGAGCGAAGAAAATTTTTAATGGAGAATTATGAAATAATCCACAAAGAAATTAAAGCGGTCCTGCAAGTTGAAGATTTGACTCCGATTGTCTGTATCGGCGAGAATTGGGATGAAAGAAAAACCGATCGCAGGGATTATGTTTTATATGATCAGATGCAGCAGGCCTTATCCGGCATTGATGTGGTCGGAGACCAAAAAATAATTTTAGCGTATGAACCGATTTGGGCGATTGGCTCCGGAACAGCGATTGAGCCCTCGGAAGCGGAATACGCCCATAAAATTATCAAGCTGACGCTTAATAATATGTTCGGCATGAAGATAGTGAATAATAATTTTAAAATTATTTATGGAGGCAGCATCAACCCTAAAAATGTTAAAGGCTTTATTGATTTAGAAAATCTTGACGGCATGCTTGTGGGCGGAGCCAGTTTGGACGCGGATGAATTTTACAACGTGGTAAAAGCGGTTTTATAAAAAAATATTTATGTATAATATTATACCATTAGTATTGATTTTAATAGGCTTAAGCATTGTTATTATTATTGTCGCGAGAAAAT
>JAGLLI010000037.1 GCA_023140595.1 Candidatus Parcubacteria bacterium | reverse complement strand
CTATTTCTTTTATATGACAAAAATAAAGGTATGCGCATAAGGTAATAAATTATTCAAAACGTTTTTAACAACATCCCGCTTCAGCGGGATTTAAAATTTCTAGCCTAGGCATTAATGCCTAGGCTTTTATGTTGCGATATTTATCATCTCTTATCATTTTTATAATTTTTATCCTTCCCGTCCTCACTCTTTCCGTCTTCCCTTTCACTACTCTCAACCGGTTCCGGTTTTCCGCCCATTAAACTCACATCCAAACAAAGGCCTTTTAATTCTCTAACAAGAACATTAAAAGATTCCGGAACGTTCATTTTTCTGATTGTTTCGCCTTTGATTATCGCTTCATAAGCCTTGCTTCTGCCCGGCACGTCATCGGATTTAATTGTTAAAATTTCCTGCAAAGTATGAGCCGCTCCATAAGCTTCCAATGCCCAAACTTCCATTTCTCCAAATCGCTGTCCGCCAAATTGCGCTTTTCCGCCCAAAGGCTGTTGGGTAATTAATGAGTATGGACCGATTGAGCGCTGGTGAATTTTATCATCAACCATGTGGTTTAACTTCAACATATACTTATAGCCGACTGTAATTTTATTATCAAAGGCCTCTCCTGTTTTACCGTCATAAAGAACAACCTTCCCATCCTCTGACAAACCGGCTCTTCTAAGCTCTTCTTTTATTTGCGCCTCTGTCAATCCGTTTAAAACAGGAGTAGCGGCTTTATAGCCTAATTTTTTCGCGGCAAAACCAAGATGAGTTTCCAATAATTGACCAAGGTTCATACGGGAAATAATTCCCAAAGGCGACAAAATAACATCAACCGGAGTTCCATCCTCCATATGAGGCATATCTTCAACCGGAACAATTTTGGAAATTACGCCTTTATTTCCATGCCGGCCTGACATTTTATCGCCGGCTTGAATTTTTCTTAAATTCGCGACTGTAACCTGAATTGACTTTAACACGCCTGCTGATAATTTATCGCCGGCTTCGCGGGAAAATATTTTAACATCAACGACTTTTCCATGTTCGCCATGCTCCAAATAAAGAGATGAGTCGCGCACATCTTTGGCTTTTTCGCCGAATATCGCCCTTAACAATTTCTCTTCAGCGCTTAACTCTGTTTCTCCTTTTGGGGTGATTTTACCCGCCAAAATATCTCCGGAAGACACTTCCGCTCCGATTCTCACTATTCCTTGCTCATCCAAATTTTTTAATTTTTCCTCGCCGATATTCGGTATATCGCTGGTAACCACTTCCTGACCTAATTTAGTGTCCCTAACATCAATTTTATAATCTTCAATATGAATTGAAGAATAAACATCGTTTTGCACCACTTTTTCCGAAACAATAATCGCGTCTTCATAATTAAAGCCCTCCCAAGTCATAAAAGCGACTAAAACATTTTTTCCAAGAGCCAATTCGCCTTTGTCAATCGCCGGACCGTCAGTTAAAACATCTCCTTTTTCAATTTTATCTCCAAAATTGACAATCGGACGCTGGTTAATGCAAGTGGAAGCGTTTGATCTTAAAAATTTTGTTAAATGATATGATTTTACTTTTCCATTATTATTTTTTATTTCAATATTTCCGGCATCCATTTTGATTACTTCGCCGTCATCTTCCGCGATAATAATATGTCCTGAATCACGAGCGGCGCGAGCTTCAATGCCGGTACCGACAATCGGAGAATCAGCCGTAATTAAAGGCACTGCCTGTCGCTGCATGTTTGTCCCCATTAAAGAGCGCTGTCCGTCATTATGTTCTGCAAAGGGAATTAAAGAAGTGGCTACCGAAAAAATTTGATTTGCCGCCACGCCGACAAAATCAACTTTGTGAACCTCGGCGGTGCCGGGCTGTCCGTACTTTCTTACCTCGCATTTATTCACTAAAAAATAACCGTCTTTAATCGGCGTAGTCGCGGCCGTGGTGATATATTTCTCTTCTTCAAAAGCGTCAAGATAAGATAATTCATTTGTTATCATCGGCTTAATCGGGATAAGCGTTTTTTTATCTAAATTCTCTTTGAGTTTTTGCGCTAATTTTTTATTTATCAGTTCTCCTGCTTTAACAATGATTTTACCTTTTTCATTTTTAATATCTTCTCTGGCGATTTTATCAATTGTAATTTCCGGATTATTTTTAACATCATGCAAAACCTTTCTGTATGAGGCTTCAAGAAAACCGTATTTGTTTAATTTTGCGTAACTTGCCAAATGTCCTACAAGTCCGATATTCGGACCCTCGGGCGTTGCAATCGGACAAATGCGCCCATAATGAGTTGTATGCACATCGCGTACGTCAAAACCTGCTCTTTCACGGGTTAGTCCGCCGGGACCCATTGCTGACAATCTTCGCTTATGCTCCAGTTCCGCCAATGGATTTGTTTGATCCATAAATTGAGATAACTGTGAAGACATAAAAAATTCTTTCACGATTGAAATGACAGGACGCGCGTTAATAAGCTTATTCGGACTAATGTTGCTAATTTCAGCCGTACTCATGCGATCTTTAACAATTCTTTCCATGCGCGCCAAACCTACTCTAAATTTATTTTGAATTAATTCGCCAATGGCTCTTACTCGGCGATTGCCCAAATGATCAATATCATCTTCATTTTCTTGGGTAATATTTAATCTAATCACTTCTTTAATAATCGCGATTAAATCATCTACCCGCAGAATTCTTGTTTCTTTGCTGTTTGGAATATCAAAATTAAATTTCCGATTAAGCTTGTAGCGTCCAACTCGATCAAAATCATAACGATCAAAAC
>JAGLLI010000036.1 GCA_023140595.1 Candidatus Parcubacteria bacterium | reverse complement strand
CTTCTTTTAAACCCTCTGCTTCATTTTTTGCCAAATCCTTGGCAATAGTGGCTTCAATATAACTGACATCATCTTCGTTTGCTTTTATATCAACATCTTTAAAATATTCTTTAATTTGCTCATCATCCGAGACTCCGAACGCACGCAAAAGCGATGTAATTGCCACTTTGCGCTTTCTGTCAATTCTTACCCAGATAACTTTATTGGCATCTGTTTCAATTTCAAGCCAAGCTCCGCGATTTGGGATTACTTTCGCTCCATAACATTTTCTGCCCTTGATAAACTCTGAAGAAAATATCACGCCAGCGCTTCTGATTAACTGTGAGACCACAACCCTTTCAATTCCGTTAATAATAAATGTTCCGTTTTTAGTCATTAAAGGAAAATCCCCCA
This sequence comes from Candidatus Parcubacteria bacterium, assembly GCA_023140595.1. Taxonomy (GTDB): domain Bacteria; phylum Patescibacteriota; class Patescibacteriia; order Patescibacteriales; family UBA12075; genus JAGLYP01. The sequence goes on along the minus strand of JAGLLI010000036.1, from coordinate 5,014 downwards.
AAAAAACTTCTTGCGCGCCGGTTTCTCCTGTTCTTTGATTTTTTAAACGGACTTTTACCCGCAAAGGCGCTTCATAAGTGGTATTTTTTTCACGGCTCTCAACTTCATTAAATTTAGGTTCGTCCAAATAATAATCTTCAAAATATAAATTTAGATCACGTCCGATAAAATCGGTAATCGGTGAAATTTCATCAAATAAGTCTGCCAAACCTTCTTCAGTAAACCAATTATAAGAATTTTTTTGTATTTCAATCAAATCCGGCATTGGCATAAATTTTTTAAATTCAGTAAAATACCGTCTTTTGGGTAATGTTTTTGAAATCGCTTCTTTTGTTTTTTGAGCCATATATTTTTAAAAATTATTATTAATTTATTAATTTTTTCTTATACACAAAAAAACCTCAATGCCGTAGGGACTTGAGTTGTTTTTTTCTTATAATTTAATTAAGAATATAAATTCCCACTTAAAATTCGCTTATTTTTAAAGTCGCTGGAGATTCTCAATTTTGTGCCAATATCAGTAAAATAAAAAAACAACAAACAAGCATATCGTTAAACATGTCTGTTATTTACAATCTCTTTATTTTACTTATATTATATATAATTTCTATAAAATAAGAAATTTTAATATCTTTATATTACCAAACTTAAAAATATTTGTCAAGAGAAGTGACTATTGCGCGCAACCGGCGGCTGTGGCTGACTCTGTTGTGCTATAACCAAACCCCGCCGAAGGAGATGCTGATGATAATTCAACGGCGCAACCTGCCGGCGCATCTTCATAACCGGCGCAAATAGTCTTTAAGAGGCTATTTGAGTCTCTGGCGCTTGAAATTTTAACGCCATTTATAACCAAACCGGGCGATCCGCCAACACCGTATTTAAGCACATCGTCTTTGTTAATATTATATTGGGGGAAACGTCCGGAAGTCCAAGTGTCTTGATCGTTATATAGTTCAGTAACCTTATACTCCTCGTCTGTCTGATTGATACATGCTGTTAATTTAGAGCGATTAATTCTCGTACTATCCAAGCATTTTTCAGTTGCGTCAGCCTCGCCTAAAAAGCATTTTAAATACTCAAATAATTTTTCAGGCTCATTTTCCTGAATACAATGTTGATTTAATTGCTCATCAAGCTCTTTTTTGCCATGCATCGCGTAATCACAAAATTTTAATTCAAAATCAACATCATCTCCCAAAGCCTCAATTGTCGGAATAATGCCTTTGACAATCTGCGTTCCGTAAGGACAATGGCTCATTACAAAAAGCTCAACTTTTGCTTTTTCTGTTTTTGGAACATCAGCGCTTGCCACGGTTTTGTTTGCTTCTTCTTGATTTTTATTTTGTTCGGCTTCTTTCGCAACTTCTTCAATATTCATTACTTGCGGAAAAAATAATTTTCCGTCCTTGCTTAAATATGAAGTAATTTCCTGTCCGCTTGACATATTTAAAACAATTTTATATAAATTATTATCCTCGGCAATTTCTTTAACTGAAACCTCGGAACCCGGTTGCATTAAATTGTTATTAATAAAATCAATTGCTGTTGCTTTTGCTTCTTCCGGGGATAAAATTTTCTGGCTATCCGCGCCCGTAAGAGAGCATCCTGTGGCAAAAAACGCTAAAATTAAACTTAAAACTATTATTTTTTTCATATTTTTATGAATTTTACTAAAGAATACTACCTAAAAATTTTACGATAGTATTATTAAGCAATAATTAAACTAATATTTATATATAGAATATTTTTTATCGTCTTAACAGAATAGCAAAATAAAATTTAAGTGTCAAAAATTTTCTATTAAAGTCGGATTTATTTTATTCGCATAATTCGCAAATTAACATTACAAACCCCATACCGTCAACATATACAATCCGATTACAATCATAGCCGTCCCCATTATTTTTTGCAGCATTACTCCATTGCCCAATTCTTCTTTTAAAATTTTTGGGAAACGCGTTGATAAAAATATTACCAATAAAATTAAAAACACATACTGCGTTCCCTGCAAGGAACTGATTAACGCGACATTGCCCATGCTGATTGCCCAATTTAACATAATAAACGCGATCGCCGCTAAAAATCTAACAGACAAAAAGAAACCGATATTTTTTAGAGTCTTTTGCCCTTTTTGATGTTTAATAATTCGCGTCCGCCATTCAGGCACAAGAAAAATCAAAAGCACTCCCAAGAACGAACCCATTCTTGACCAGACAAAACCGCCGATAAAAGGCTGGGTTAAATAAACATATTTTATCATTACATAATAAGCGGCAAAAAACAAAGCGGCCACGACCGAATTAATAATTAATCTTTGGGTTGGCCTGTAACGCGCATGTACCGATCCCAATGTCTCACCGAAAATCGCTTTTAACTTTTCTTTGACCTCTTGCAAATAATAAAAACGAGTATGCTTAACGGAAATCATAACTCCGCCCATTATTAAAATTACAAACGCTAAAAGCTGGCGTTCGCTTAAAGATTCTCCTAAAAATATAAAAGAAAAAATAAAAGAAAAAATCGGAACAAGCGCTCCGACAATCGGCACTACGCGCGTAGCCTCGGATTGGTGCAGGGCTTTATACCAAAAAATAAGAGTGGCTAAAAACAGCATTCCTGCCAGCAAATCAATTCCCAATTCTTGCAAATTAGGCAGCCAAGGGTCAAATACTAATAAAATTATATTAAAAACGCTCCAAATGCCGACATAAAAAGCATAAATTATTGAAGAGTGAATTTTCTTTGACAACAAAAACTTATCGGCTACATATACGCCGGCGTTGATGGAGTAGGAGAAGATGGCGATGAGTATATACATTTGGTGAATTTTTAATTTATTTAAAAATTTATACTGTTTGTTTTACAAATCTCCCCATAAAACTTCGCGCTTGGTCTGGCTTTGCGTTCAAAAGTTTTTCTGTCAACAGTGAATAATCCAAATTTGGGCGCGTAGCCCTCCGCCCATTCAAAATTGTCCAATAAAGACCAATGAAAATAGCCGCGTACATCCGCGCCTGTTTTTATTGCTTTATGAACGTAAAATAAATGATCTTTTATAAATTGTTTTCGTAATTTATCCCCTCTGTCTGCCAAGCCGTTTTCCAAAATATAAATCGGTTTTTTGTATTTTTGTAAAAATTTTAAAATATGATACATGCCCTCCGGATAAATTTCCCAGCCTTTATCATGCACTAATTTATTTAAATTTTTCTTAAACGGCGGATACCAAACAATTCTGTCATGAAAATAATAATTACATCCGATGAAATCAGAATTTTTTATTGTTTTATCTAACATATTTTTATTCCAAATTTTATGTATAAATTTTGCCAAAAATAATTCAACAAAATTCCATTTATGCGCCGGTTCTATATAATTATACAATCCGGTAATACCCGCTTTCGCGTTAGGAAAATATTCATGGATTTTATCATAAGCATTATTATGCGCTTTTACCAAATTGTTCATTACTTTATTTGCTTTAAAAATATTATGTTTTTCCGGCGGAAATTTACCGGTTATATAAGAAAAAAAAGTAAACAAATTTGGCTCATTCAGTGTTACCCAATAATCAATATTACCGCCGAGTTCGTTAACAATTAAATCAACATATCGCAAATAACGCGTAATTGTTTCCTTGTTTGCCCATCCGCCTGCTTTCGCAATCCACAAAGGGCTAGTCCAATGCCAAAGAGTGACAACGGTTTTTAACCCGCGTTTTTTTGCCACTGCTAAAACTTGCGCGTAATGCTTAATCTCTTTAACATCCCAAACACCTTTTTTCGGTTCAATCCGCGCCCATTCAATTCCCAAACGAACCGCGTTTGTATTTAAAGATTTAGCCAAATCAAAATCTTCCTCATAGCGATTATACGAATCGCAAGCCTTGCCGCAAATATAATCGTCTGGATTTAATTTTTTATTTTTAAATTTTTTGCTTTTAGCTCGTTTCGCCTCCCACTCGCTCCAATCATTTGTAATTCCGCCCTCCACTTGATAAGCGCTGGTCGCAGTTCCCCATAAAAATCCGTTAGGAAATTTTAATTTTTTTTGCTTACTTTCCATATTTATAGAATATTAAATTATTAATATTATTATAGCATTTTTCAGTTTAATTAAAAAATGATATAATAATTATGATACTATACCCTAAACTTTGGCATTTTTACGTTTATTTGCTAAAATTATATATAAGCGCAAATTATCGCTATTTTTAAAAATTTAAAATAAAAAAAATGCAGCCTAGGCGGAAAAATTAATTAATCAAAACTCACCGACACGGTCGGTGCGCAGTTTCAATGAAAGCTAAAAATTTTTTTATACAAAATAAAATGATGGCGCAAATTGCTTACGGAGTTTTTTTGATTGTGCTTATACCCCTGCTAATAACTTTTAATACAGTCTTTATTATCAGCAAATATAATCAAACCCTTGACGTAACTTTGCAAAAGCAGGCGCTTTCCTCGGGCAGAACAATCGCCACTTTAATTGAAAATGATTTGCCTTGGTCTGATTTTATACAAATTAAAATTGAGGCTTTAATTGAAAATAATATCGCGATTGAGTCGATTGATATTTTAATTCCGGAAGAAAACAACGATAATTTTAAAATAATCGCTTCCAGCGACAAAAAAAGCATTGGCGAAACAAGCAATTTTTATTTTTATAAACTGGCTTGGCTGCAGCCAAAAAATGATGGCTTGGCAACAGATTCACTCAGAGATTTTGGCGCAGACAAAAAAATAGACGCGCCAAGCGAAGATCGTTTTTGGCTGGTCGCCATGCCAATGGTCGGCAACGACGGAAATAAACAGGCCTTAATAAGCATTAAAATATCTTCTGAGATAATTGACAGCCTTACAAACTATAACAGAAACATATCTATATTTATTTTAATCGGAACAGTTGTAATAGTAATTATGTTTTTACTGGTTGCCGTCCGTTTATGGGATTACGCCTTGCTTTATAAAAAAATCAAAGAAGTGGATAAAATGAAAGATGAATTTATCGC
>JAGLLI010000035.1 GCA_023140595.1 Candidatus Parcubacteria bacterium | reverse complement strand
GTTGACGGCACGCTTGGCAAAGTCAATGATAAAGTTAAAAAAAGCGCGCTTATGATTCAGCAAGAATCAGAACGTTTGGCAATACTGGTGGAAGACTTGTTGAATGTAAGCCGCATTGAACAAAATCGCGTAAAAATGAATTTAAGGCCTGCTGATGCCGGACACATAATAAACGAGGTTATTGAAAATTTAAGCGCTCAGGCAAAAAATAAAAAATTGCATCTTGATTTTAAAAACGATACGCGAATTTTACCGATGATAAATGTTGATGTTGACCGCTTAAAACAGATTTTGATTAATTTAATAAACAATGCAATCAAATACACGGAAAAGGGAGGCATAGAAATTATTACAAAAGAAAAAAATAATACCTCAACTCTGGAAATAATAATCAAAGATACCGGAATCGGCATGTCAGTCAAAGAGAGAGAAAGATTATTTGAAAAATTTTATCGCATTCAGAACGATAAAACCAAACATGTTACAGGCACCGGTCTTGGGCTTTGGATTACCAAAAAATTCGTTAAACTTATGGGCGGAGAAATTACGATTGATTCAATAGAAGGGGTTGGCACGCAAATATCTTTATTATTCCCAATTGTTAAAAGTTAAATTTATAATTTTATGCTTAGAAAATTTTTAATTTTAATTCTGATTTTTTTAATTAATTTTTTAGCTGTTCCGATAAAAATTATCGCGCAAGAAGAAGAATGCGAAGACGCGGTTATTAGTTTTGTCGCGCGAAATGTTAACGAAAATTTTATTTCTGGTATAAACGTTGAAGTTTATAAACAAGTATATGACGCGGATAATAACCCAAAGCCAGGCGAAAAAATTAGTTCTGGAAAAACTGGTTGTATTACAGGGTATTTTAACGCTGTCATAAAAAAACCAGAAAGCGATTATTACGTTTATAAAATGAACCACATTGGTGAAAAAGAATCCGAGTTTTTGTTTTATAACAATACGATTTTCTGCAATGAACATTCGGAGCAAAGCTATGTTTTAAGCTCAATAAAATTCATTCTCAGGGATGCTGATGAAAATTTAATGAAAAACGAGAGTTTTAATTTGTATTTGCAAAAATATGATGCTGACGGCGAACCAATAAAAGAAAGAGGAAGTTTGCTCGCCGCTTTGAACACCGGGGATAAAGGAGAAATTACGGTTTATGTTCCGGGAGGCTCGGAATCAATTGATACTAATGAAGGTTATTACATTTTTGAAAAAACTAACACAAACAAAGGTGTTTATACCATCTATGATATTCAAGTTGACGCCGGAGGCGAAACTGAAATTAATTATATTTTTAGCGAATTAAAACTTGAATTGTGCGATAAAAACGATATTCCTTTTCCCGCCAATGAAAAAATTGAAATATTCAAGCAAATTGAAGATGAAGATCATAATGATACTCTTGGCGAAAAAATAAAAGATATTTATACTGATGATTTCGGCATGGCAGCGCTTGAATATCCTGCAGGAACTTATGCCGCGCGTTTGACAGGGGAAAACGGCCAATACACATATTTTTGGGATTTAAGAATTGAAGACAGGGAAAGGAGCGCTTATGTTTTAAACACAAAAGACTCTTGGGAACCGGAAGTCGGCGCATGCGCCGCGGCTTCAATTTTCTCGCTTTACACCAAAGACCTTGATTATAATTTAATAGCGGGATTAAATTATAATTTATATGAACAAATTGTTGACGCGGACGGACTTCCGGCAAGCAGTGAAAAGCTAAGCGGAGGAATTATTAATGAAAACGGCGAAGGGGTTGTTACCGTTTATCCTGATCCGAGAAAAAAATACGCTTTGCAAATTTATAATAAAAATTCTTCTGTCGGTGATTTTTGGTATTTTAACGAAATTCAATTCAGCTGCGGGCAGGATATTAAAATCACCAAACAGCTGCCGAGTTTTAACATTATTTTGCGAAACGGTTATGGCGATTTGGTTAAAAATCATGGTTTTTCCATTTATACTCAAAAATATGACGCGGATAATATGCCGATTAAAGAAAAACAAGATTTGGTTTCTTCAAGGCTTAACACAGGTGAAGAAGGAAGAGTTGTTGTCTACGTATCTCCGGATCATACTTATGACAAAAATAAACGCGGTACTTATATAATTGAGAGCAGAGGACAGGAAGGCGCCGCTTTTATTGAATATGATTTAAATATAAGCAAAGACAAAAATTTTAATTTAGAGTATGTTTACAGCGATATTATTTTTAATTGCAAAAACCCGGATGGCACGGCTATCCAAGATGAAATAATTTATCTTTATGAACAAAAAAGAAACGCAAATGGCGGATACGAACTGGGGGCGAAATTAAGATCAGCTGAAACCAACACGCACGGCAGCGCGCATTTTGAATACAATAGCGGATATTACGCTGCGGCAATTAAAGACTATTTAGGCAGAAATAATTCTTTTTGGAATATTAACATTAAAAACAGGATGCGCAGCACCTTTGATTTAGTTAAAAATAACACGCAAATTATTATAAAAAACAATTCAGGCGAAGTTCTTATCGGCAAAACAATAAATATTTACGAATTAATCGCGAGCGCCAACGGCTATTTTGTTAAAGGTGAAAAAATAAAAACCGCAAGCAACAAGGCAGGGGCTATTAATATTTCATTGGCTCCTAACCCTTATCTCTTTACAGCCATAGACGATAAAATAGAATACGGACAGGCGCTGTACACTGAAAATAATAAAAGCCAGACAGCGGTTATTCAATTTGTTGGCAGTCAAGTTATTAATGCGGATAAAAAATTTCAGCTGGATATTCCTGATACGGCATACTCGCTTGGAGATAAATTAAGCGGCCGCATACTTTTGCAAGTGGAGTCTCATGGAGAAGCCTGGTATGTTGATACTGCTTCCAGAAAGCGGTATTACATGAAAGACGGCGGCGCGGCATACGAGATGTTAAGAAAATTCGGGCTTGGAATTACCAATGAAGATTTGAATAAAATCCCAATCGGACTGGACGAACGTTTTGATGAGTGGGATTATGACGGCGACTTGGTTCCGGATAAAATGGAAGAGGCCATAGGAACCGATATGCGTAATTGGGATAGCGACGGCGACGGATACAATGACGGAGAAGAAGTTTTAAATTCTTTCAATCCTTTGGGCGCCGGCAAAACAGAAATCAACAATACCTTAACCGGAAAACTAAAAGGCAAAATTCTCTTGCAAGTTGAATCTCGCGGAGAAGCTTGGTATTTAAACCCTGATGACAGGCGGCGCTATTACATGAAAGACGGAGAATCAGCCTATGAAATTATGCGCTTTTTATCGCTGGGGATAACCAATGAAAATTTGGAAAAAATAGAGAGCGGGATGGTTGGGGAGTAGGATTTTTTATAATCATATTTAAATTTAAGACTCTCTTTACATAATTCAAAAAATGTATTAATCTCTTTATATATAAAATATACATGATAATTTTAAAAACATAGGAGGTAATCTAATGAGCAATGTGATATTTTTTTGCAAGTAAGAATAGACACAGTTTAAAAAAGTCATTAGAGAAAATTGAAGTTTTTAATAATTTTAGCAAAAAGAAAGGAGGGCTTAACAATGAAGGTAGCACCCTTTATAACAGGTAAAATTGACAATTTAAATGATCTTTTGCAAAGAGCGAGGATATTGCGAAATTCCGTGGCTACAAGCAAGAATGCTATTTTTTTAAATTTTGGAGCTATTGAAAGATTTTTTGAGGGTAGAATTTCAGATGTCCTTATCAGTAATAATTTGATTTCTGAGGGATTTATGCTTTGTGGAATATATATTTCCAATATGCTGCGAGATTTTGTTTTTTGCTGCCCTAAGAGTTGGTACGCCATTGATTATTTTGAAAAGGCTTTTGAAGATGGAAATTTAATCCAACTTAAAAAAGGGGCTGATCTGTGCTTTTTGCTCTGTTCGTTGTTTGAAGAGAGAACGAACCGCACAAGAGGAGTAATGGACAGGAAAGCATATATTGAAATTGGCGGCGGCTTATATTATAGGTTTTTTTCAGAGACAAAAAATGACATGGGCTGCCATATGGCACGAAATTTTGAAACAATGGCTGATGTCACCAAGGAGGCTATTGAAAGGATAAAGGAAAAATAGCATTAATATGCGAGATTTAACGCAAAAAGGATTGCTTAACCAAGGCTTACTAGAAATAGTAAGCCTTATTTTTTTTGATTAAAATTTTTATTTATTTGGGACGAACTTTTGTTTTTGCCAAATCCACCCAAAAAAAGCCTTTTATTTCGTTTTTATCATTGACTAATGTTTTATTAATGTATAGAATGTAGGTAATAATAGAAAATTACATAATCACGACTAAGCATAAACCGTGTTTTTTGGTGAGTTTGTTTTTAAAATCATTTTATTACAAGGAGGAGAAAAAGTATGAAAAAATTATTTTTCTTATCCTTGTTTATATTATTATTGTCTGGTTGCGCGGACTTAGACGCGCCGCAGACTTATGATGTATGGACTGTCCCGGAAACGGTTGAGAAATTGGTTGAGGTAGAAACACCAACTGAAACGGAAGTAAATAATCCGGCTTTGGAGTTGGAAAAGGTTTTGGATGGTATAATAGAAATTCCGAAGATTGAAGCTCAGAAAGCTGTTGAACCAAAAACAGAAATTAAGACACCTGTTAAAAAAGAAACCGGAAATGTCCCGCTATCAAATGACAATTATTACACCAACGTTGACGGCAACAAAGTTCATTCCCCTGCGTACGCGCCATCCCGACCAGCCGACGCTTCCGCCCGTTGCCGCGACGGCACTTATTCTTTTAGCCAGAATAGGCGCGGGACATGTTCAAGACATGGAGGGGTGGCGGCTTGGTATTGATTACTCGCCTTACGCGCTAATACATATAATCTCTCTTTTTTGTCATATAAAAGAAATAGG
>JAGLLI010000034.1 GCA_023140595.1 Candidatus Parcubacteria bacterium | reverse complement strand
TGTCCATAAGCCCGACAAATTGCCGTGCGTAGGCCGATAACGACTCAACATATCGCCTTTGCCCTTCGGCGTAAATAGTATCAAAAGCCAATGAAGATTTTCCCGAACCGGAAAGCCCGGTAATAACCGTAAATTTATTCCTCGGAATATCCACATTAATATTTTTCAAATTATGAACGCGAGCGCCCTTGATTTTAATAAAATTATTATTTTTAGATTTTGCCATTTTATATAAAATTATTTTTAATAACTGCTTTATTATACACGGAATTTTTGATTATTGCAAGTGCAAATCAATAATTTTGTATAAAAAAAATCGTAGGGAACAAAAATTTTTGTTTCCTACGATTTTTTTTATTTTACAAAGCCAATTGCGGAAACGGTTCCATTGACATTATTTCATTAAATTCAGTGTCATTTAATAAATCGCGTTTTTTTAATATATCAATTAATTTTTTCATTTTAGAATCCTCTTTTCTGACTAATACAACCAAATCACCGCGTAAATCCGCGAGTTTTTCATCAAGTTTATCATTAAGATAATATTTAGTAACCATAGTGTTTTCAATTTTATCAAGACGTCCATCAATTTTATTAAAATGTTTATCAGTTTCAGTTGAAAAAACGTTTATAGCTTCTAATATTTCTTTATTGCTTGGCTCGTTTGGCATAATTATTTTTTTTGTTTGATTACATATTAAATTTATCAGATATTTAATTTGATGTCAAATTTTATTATTTGGCTGAATTTATGTCCCTGTTTTTATTTTTGTTTTTATGATAATATAAAAAATATAAATATTAATATATTAAACATATGCAAGAAATAAAAGATTTTCCAAAGTTGCATACGCCGTTTACGCGCGAGATGGTTGGCGAAGATTATCTGCTTACCTCAAAAATTGACACTGACTATGAATGGGTTTTTAATGACGAGGGTGTAAAGGCGGTTGATAAAATTGATGGGACAAATATTTGTTTGCGTATTAAGGATGGGAAAATAGCGCAAATATTCAATAGAAAAAATGAAAAATTTATTTTTCCGCCATCAGTAATTCAAACCAGATGGGACGGGGCATGTATGGAAGGAATCGCAAAAGCGATTCAAAAGGGCTGGCTGAGCGGGATTGAAGACGGAGATTATTATGGAGAGCTGGTGGGCGAGCTTTTCAATGGAAATCCTCACAAAATAACAGGGAATTTATTTGTGCCGTTTAATTATTTGCTAAGAAAATCTCATTGGCGAAGCTGGATAAAAAATCAATATCCAAAAGATTTTGAATCAATTTCAAATTGGTTTAAAGATCTGCCGTCATTGTTTAATCAAAATCTCGGGCTGGAAAAAGCAAAAGCCGAAGGCTTGGTTTTTTATCACCCTGACGGAAAAAGAATGGCCAAATTGCGGAGGGATATGTTTGATTGGTATGAAGGAAGAAGGCATTGATAATTTTTTGCAATATTTTACATTTCAGTTTTCCTATGATAACATATAGCTATGATTAAAGAAAAAAATATTTGCAAAGTTGATTAATTAGAAATGAAAGGCATTTATAAAAAGTTGGAAAATATGCAACAAGAGGATTTAGAAAAACTATTATCCGTAAATGACGAAAATGAAATTCTTGAGTTTAAAGAAGCCAAGAATCAGTTTTCTGTTTTGGGAAAAACGAAAAAAGGTAAAGAAAATAAACAATCAATTTATGCCTACTGCGTGGCTATTGGCAATGAAGGCGGCGGAAAATTGATTTTAGGCGTAACTGATAAAATAAATCTTCAAACAGGAAAAAGAGGTGTGGTTGGCACAAGCGCAATTCAAAATATTAAACAAGCAAAAGAACAAATTTACCAAAAATTAAATTGTAAAATTGATATAATTGAATTGTTTAAAAATAACAAAAAGATTCAAATTATAGAAATACCATCAAGACCGATTGCTGATGTTTTTAAGTTTTATGGAATCCCCTTAATGCGAAACTGTGAACAATTGGTGGAAATGGATAAAAGTACTTTGACGGATATTTTAAATGAAAAACAAAATGATTATTCTGCTAAATTTTGTGATACAGCAACAATAGAAGATTTAGATTTGAACGCTATTAAAATGCTAAAAGAAAAATGGGCTAAAAAATCAGGAAATCAAGAATTCTTAAAATTAAGCGATAATGAAGTATTGGAAAAATTATTATTAAAAGATAAAAATAAGTTAACTAATGCAAGCGTGCTATTGCTTGGATCTGAAAAAGTTTTAGCTAGAAATTTTGCTAATTCGGAATTTATTATTGAATGGCGAAACAAAGAAAAATTAGATGCTGATTTTAGAAAAAATATCAGAAAACCTTTTTTGTTGGCATTTGATAAAATTTGGAAAATTATAGAAGTACGCAATATCAGAACTCCTTTTAAACAAGGTTTTATTGAACTTGATATTTGGGCATATGATGAAAAATCAACAAGAGAAGCAATTTTAAACGCTTTTGCGCATAGAGAATATTTTAATAGGACTGAGCCGGTGTTTATTAAATTTAGCCCTGATGATTTTAAAATAAAAAGTCCTGGTGGGTTTGTAAATGGAGTTACAGTTGAAAATGCGCTTTTTGCGGAAGGAAAGTGGCGCAATAGATTGCTTATGGAAGTGTTGGAAAAAATCGGTTTGGTTGAAAGATCGGGAATCGGATTGGATAGAATTTTTGAAAAAAATATTAAAGACGGAAAAGGTTCGCCTTTTTTTGAGAGTGGCGATGATATTATTTTAAATATACCAACAAAAATTAAAGATATAAATTTTGTATACTTTTTAGAAAAAATATCAAATGAAAAACAGGTTAATTTTCAAATAAAAGATTTTTTAGTGTTGGAAGAAATTAGAAGAAATGGAATAAGCAACGACAAAGAAAGAATAAAATTTTTTGTTAAAAATGGAATAATAGAAAAAATAGGCAGAACAAGTGGAATTAAATATTTGTTATCAAAAAATTTTTATGAATTTATTGACAGAAAAAGCGAGTACACACGGAAAAAATGGTTAAGCAAGGAACAGCAAAAACAAGTTTTGTTAAATTATTTCAAACAATATAAAAAAGGCAGGATGAGCGAATTTAAAGAGTTGTTTGAAAATAGATTAAATAATAAAAAAATAAATATTTTATTAGATGAATTAAGGCAAGAAAAAAAGATATTTTTTGATGGCAAATCTAGGTCTGGTACCGCGTTTTGGAGATTAATAAAATAAATAATAAGAAGAACACACAAATACAGCTTTTGAATACATGAGTTTGTTTTTTATCTAAAATTAGCGTTTTAAAATATTTTAAATAGAACAGAAGAAGAACACATAAATATAGTTTTTGAATACACGGGCTTATTTTTTATCTAAAATTAGTATTTTAAAATATTTTAAATAGAACAGAAAAATAGTTAAAAATAGTCATTAATTTTTAAAAAAATTAATATAAAATTATGCCAAAAGAAATACCAAAGGCTTATGAGCCGGATAAATATGAAGACGTGATTTATAGGAAGTGGGAGGAATCCGGCGTTTTTCAGCCTGAGAATTTGAAAAATACAAAAGGAGTTTATTGCAATGTTTTGCCGCCACCAAACTCTAACGGCGAATTGCATTTGGGGCATGTTTCCGGTTATGTTGTTATGGATTTAATGGGGCGTTATCAGCGCATGCTTGGCAAAAAGGTTTTGCTTTTACCGGGAAAAGATCACGCCGGCATCCAGACTCAGGTAGTCTATGAAAAGAAAATAAAAAAAGAACGAAATATTAATCGCCATGATTTGGGCAGGGATAAATTTTATGATGAAGTCTATGATTTTTGCATTGATCGGGCGAATTATATGCGCAGTCAGGAAAAAAAGATTGGCTTGTCCGCTGATTGGGACAAGGAAAAATTTACTTTGGATCCAAAAATCGTTAAACAGGTTTTAAAAACTTTTGTTGATATGTATAACGAGGTTGACGCGCAGGGAAACAGGATGATTTATCGCGGAGAAAGAATTATTAATTGGTGTCCGCGCTGCGCCAGCGCCTTGGCTGATGTTGAAGTTGAGCACGAAGAACAGCAGGCGAAATTATATTATTTTACATATGATAAAAATTTTCCGATTTTGATTGCCACTACCAGATTGGAAACAAAATTGGGAGATACGGCGGTTGCGGTTAACCCCAAAGACGAGCGTTATAAAAAATATATCGGGAAAATTTATCAAGCTGATTTTTGTGGAGTTAAATTAGAAATTAAAATTATTGCCGATAGAAATGTTGATATGAAATTCGGCACTGGAGCGCTTGGCGTAACTCCGGCGCATTCAGCAATTGATTGGCAGATGGCGCAAGAAAATGATTTGAAAATAGTTAAAGTAATTAATGAAGACGGTAAAATTAATAAAAATTTTGGAGAATTTTCAGGCAAAACCGTGTTAGCGGCGCGGGAAATGATAGTTGAAAAGTTAAAAGAACAGGGGCTGATAGAAAAAGAAGAGGATTTTATTAATAATTTATCAGTGTGCGAGCGCTGTAAAACAGCGATTGAGCCTTTGGTTTCCGAGCAATGGTTTGTTAATGTTGATCATAAGAATTTTTCTTTAAAAAAAGAAGCGCGCAAAGCGATTGAGAGCGGCAAAATAAATATTTATCCGGAAAAATTTAAGGATGTTATGCTTTCCTGGATTGATAATGTTCATGACTGGTGTATCTCACGGCAAATTTGGTGGGGTCCGAGAATTCCGGCGTGGTATGGGGCAACAATTAACAAAAAAGAAAAAATTTACGTTGGAGCAGATAAACCGGAAGGAAATGGCTGGGTTCAGGATTCCGATACTTTTGATACTTGGTTTTCGTCTGGGCAGTGGGCTTATACGGCGCTTGGTTTTCCGGGTGGTGACGATTTTAAAGAATTTTATCCTAGCGACACAATGGTAATGGGTCGGGATATTCTGCCTTTTTGGGCTTTTCGCATGATAATTTTGAGTTTGTACCGAACAGGAAAAATTCCTTTTAAAAATTTATATTTTACCGGCCTTATTCGCGATGAAAAAGGAAAAAAAATGAGCAAATCCAAGGGCAACGGTATTGAGCCTTTGGATATGATTGAAAAATACGGCACTGACGCGGCGCGCCTGTCAACAATAATCGGCGCTACTCCGGGAAATGACATGAATTTAAGCGAAGAAAAAATCGCGGGGTTCAGGAATATGGTGAATAAGCTTTGGAATATATCAAGATATGTAATTACGAATTACGAATTACAAATTACGAATTATGAACTTAATCAAAAAAAATTAACCAGTGCCGATTATTGGATTTTACAAAAGATGTTTATGTTAATATCTTTAGTAACGGATGATTTGAATAATTATCAATTTTCTCAAGCAGGGGAAAGGCTTAGAGAATTTACATGGAATGAGTTAGCTGATTGGTACATAGAAGCTACTAAGTTTGATAGCGGTACAGAGAAAAATAAAGTATTAGGCATGATTTTAAGAGATTTGCTCAAATTATGGCATCCTTTTATTCCTTTCGTAACTGAGACTATTTGGAAAAAATTGAGCTATGAGGATTTTTTAATAATATCAAAATGGCCTGATGTAAAATGTTATTTAAATATTAAATATGCATATGATATTAATGACAAGAATAGCCTTTCTGATTTTACTTTAGTAGTGCATCTTATCAAGGCAATTCGCAATGCTCGTTTAGAGAATAAAATTGAACCTAGTCGTAAAGTTAAAGCTGTAATTCATGCTGGTGAGTGCGTTGAATTGATTCGGAGGAATGAAAGCTTAATAAAAGGCATGCGTACAGGAATAGAGGAGCTAGAAGTTAAGAAAAGCGGCGAAGAGATTGTTGGCGAAATTAAAATAGTAGTAGCTGATGTAATTATTTATTTAATCGGCGCGATTGATAAAGAAAAGGAAGAAGCAAGAATAAAAAAAGAAAAAATTAATTTGGAAAAACAGATTAAAATTATAAAAAACAAATTGGCTAATAAAAATTTTGTTGAGCGCGCGCCGGAAATGATTGTTAAGCAGGAGAAAGATAAATTGGGGAGATTGGAAAAAGAGATTGGGGAGTTGGGATTTTAACAGTTATTGCCACATCGCCGCCCAGGCATGAATGCCAGGGCTAAATTGATAATTTTGTAAGCCCGATAAATCGGGCTATGTATAAAAACGTCAATAAAAAATATACAGCTTTAGCTGGATTAAAAAAATGTAGCCTAGGCATTAATGCCTAGGCGGTGAAGTGATAATTCTTTATGTAATCATAGGCAATATTAAATACTTCTTCACGGGATAAATTGCTTGTGTCAATTGCTAAATCAAAGTTATCAGGGTTAAAAACATTAATATTATAATATTTTTTATATCTTTTTTTATCTGTTTTCAGCCTTTTTTTAATCTCTTTTTCCACTTCTTTAGCGCTTTTAAAATTTCCTTCATTTCGCAAAGGGTTGTTTTTCAAATCGCTAAAAATTCTTTCAGCCCCGACTTCTATATTTGAATAGATATATAATTTAATTGATTTTGGAATAATATAAAAAGAAACGCGGCCGTCAATTACAAAATTATCATTTGTTTTTGATAGTTTTTTTTGATAATCATCCACTTCTTTGTCTATTTTCTCGTCTGTTTCTCCAAGCTCCAAGTATTTTCTTAAATTAATGTTTCTTTTTTTTGCCAAATCGCGAAAAATTTGCCCCATGTAAAAATAATCAAAGTTTAATTTTTTTGCGAGTCTTTTGGCAAGAGTGCTTTTCCCTGATCCCATTGTTCCGCTTATGCTAATAATCATAAAAATTTAATTTTCAAAATTATTTAACTATTTCCAAAAATTTTTCCAATTCTTTTGGCAACTCAATTTTATATTTTTTTCTTTCGCCTTTTAAATTTGTAAACCCCAATTCATCGGCAACTAAAAAAATCCAATCTAAATTTAATTTTTTATTTTTTAATTTCGTTTTTCTGGTTCCGTACAAATCATCGCCGACAAGAGGGTGTCCGTAGGCAGCAAAATGGCATCTGACTTGATGGGTTCTGCCGGTTTCTGTTTTTACTTTTAACAATGTGTAATTAATATATTTTTTAATGATTTCAAATTTGGTTTTGGCGTTGCGACCGTCAAAATTCGCTTTGCCATTTTTTGTCAATGGCAAGGCCACCATTTTATAGCCTTTGGGACTGCGCATAATCGGAAAATTAATTTCAGATTCTTCGCTTATAATTCTGCCGAATACAAGCGCGGTGTAGTATTTGCTAATTGTTCTTTCCTGGAATTGTCTTTTAAGATTAAAAAAACTTTCATTGTTCAATGCAACAACCATAAGCCCGGAAGCAAGTTTATCCAATCGATGCATAATACCAGGACGGAAATCATCCTCGCCGATTCCCGCAAGCTCCGGATGATCAGCCAATAAAGAATCAACCAAAGATTTTTCCTTGATATGACCGGCGCCATGCGTCAAAAGCCCAGCCGGCTTATTAACTATTAAATAATCTTTATTTTTTTTGATTAGTTTGTAGTGCATGTATATTTATTAGCATGGATTTGAGGATTTGTAAATATTAACCATCACCATCTCTCAAAACCCCCAAAAAATCCTCTACCATCAAATCCAAATTCATCCTATCCCGTATCGTGTCTTTCGCGTTTTGTCCCAAATTTTTGCTTAACATTTTATTCTGCTGTAATTTTATAATCGCGCCGGCAAGAAATTCGGAATCGTCTTTTGGCAACAATAGTCCGTTTTTATTGTCTTCAATAATATCATCAAAACCGTGATTTTCCACGCTGATAATCGGCAGTCCGGCGCTCATGGCTTTTAATAAAACAAAAATATCATTCAAATCGGCATTTGCGCACGCGCTTGAAAAAATATCAAATCCGTCAAACCATTTTTTTAAATGGGTTTGCTCGCCTACAAACCAGCTTAAATTGTCTATTTCCATTTTTTGAGCCAGCCAAGTTAATTTTTTTCTTTCTTCCCCTTCTCCGATAATAATAATCTGCAAATTAGGAATAACATCAAGCGCTTTTTTAACAGCGCCGAATAATACTTCTATTGTCTGTCCGGAATTAAGTTTCGCAACGGTGCCGATAGTAAAGAATTTTTTTTGCGATTGAGAATTTTTATTCTTTGCCAAGTCATTAAAAATATTTTCTTGGCGCGCGCATTGTTTCAAATTAATGCCAGGCGCTATAAAGCTGATTTTTTTTGAATCAAATTCGCGTTTTATTAAATTATTTTTGTCGCATTTTTTAAAAACAATTAATTTTGCTAACCGAGATATTTTTTTAAGCAAAAAATTTAAAATAAAATTTGACTTTTCTTTTTTTTCTCTTGGCAATTCCAGCCAGACTGTTTTAATTTTTAAAATTTTGGCAACAGGCGTAAAAATAATTTTTTCCCAAATGCCAAAACAGATAATATTTTTAATTTTAAACTTAAATTTATAATATATTATTTTTATCAAGATGTATATATTTTTTAATGTCTTGTCATTATTCAAAAATAATAATTCATAATTTTTTTCTTCAAGCGCGTTAAACAAATCAAGGAGCGGACTGATATTCGTGTTTGATGATTTTATGACAAGTATTTTATTTTTCATAGATTTAGATTTTTTTATTTATTCAATAAATCCAACACATCCTGCCTGTTTAAAACTCTTAAAAAATATAATGAAACAAAATAAACAAAGACAGCGCTTAAAATAATAACAATTAAATTATTGATTCCTAAGTTATTTAGCATAATCATCGCAAGCGACATGATTAAGCAGGCGATTAGTGATTTTATAAAAACCGTGAATTTGGGAATAAAGCGGGTGTATTTCCAAACAATCCAAAAAGAAGCGATTGCAATCGCGAACTCGGAATAAATCGTCACCCATGCGGCGCCCATGTAAGAAAAATTAGGAATAACTACAAGGTAGCCGATTACAGAGGTGATTGCCACGAAAATATAGGCTTTGATAACTTTTTTTTGCTTGTTTATGGCGATAATCGCGTGAGCAAACATATTACCCAAAAATATAGCCGTAGTGGCAAATATTAAAACTTTTAAAATCGGTCCTGAAGCTGAAAAATCATTGCCGGCAACAATAACCATAACATCTTCGGCAACAAATTGCGCGCCAACCGCTATTGGCAGGCCAAGCATTACCAGGACGTCAAAAGATTTTTGCAGAATAATCGCGAAAACATCTTTTTTTCCAGCCAGCCAATTTTTAGCCATTATCGGCAGTATTATTCCGGCAAACATAAACGGAATCGTAATTAAAACATCAATTACTTTGTAAGCCGCGCCATATATTCCCACTTCCGCGATTATGCCAATGTCAGAATCCCTTGGGATCACGGAAAGAAACAAGGTGTCTGATTTAAGATAAATAAGATTAAGCGTGATTGTGATGGCAAGCGGCCAGGATTTTTTAATAATCTCTTGCCAATATATTAAATCAAATTTTAATTTTATTATTGCGAATTTTTTTGAGAAAATAAAATGAAGCAAGAAACTGACAAGACTTGAAAAAACAGTTGCAGCTAAAATGCCCTGCAAGCCGTAATTAAATTTTACAGCTATAATAATTCCAAAAAGCAGAACTAAACGGCTTGCGATTTCCGCGATAGAAACCTTATCCATGCGCAATTTTTTTTGGAATAAACCGACCAGTACTTGATTTAAAGCGATAAAGAGAAAGGAAAAGGAGGCTATTGCCACTCCGGTTTTAACTTCGGCGGAGTAAGGAAATAATAAAACAATAATCGGCGCCAGGCCTAAAAAAATAAGAGCGGAAATCAAGCGCAGTCCCAATAAATTTCCCAAAGCTTTATCATGGTTAATTCCCTGCTTGCTGATTATTTGAATAGTAACCAGAGTCAGTCCCAGATCGGCGATAATGCCAAAAAAAGATAGAAAAGTAATAATAGTCGTATATTGCCCAAAACCGTTTTGCCCCAAGTGCCGCGTAATAATCGCTATTGAAATCAGGCCGAGTATAATGGAAAGAACTTTGCTGATTATTTGAATAATAGTGTTATAAGCAATTTTTGTGGATAAACGCATGAATTTTCTTTGAATAATTTAGGAAATTTAGGTATAATGTAATTATAATAATTATAGCACAATATTTATGAAAATAACTAAAAAAATACTTTTTTTATTACTGGCTTTTTTTTGGATTTTTACGGTATTTATCAACACTCAGAATATCGCGATAGCAGATTCAAATTTATGGGATTTGCAAAAAAATAGCGGTATGGGGACTGAGTCCGAGGAAATAGGAGAGGTTTTTGAGGGCGCGGGCGGCGAGCCAAGAGATTTGCGTGATATTGTCGTAAGCGGAGTAGTGATTTTTTTGGGTCTGCTGGGCTTGTTTTTTACGGTTTTAATAATTTTAGCCGGATTTCGCTGGATGAATTCGCGCGGCAATGAAGAAGAAATTACAAAAGCCAAAAGCCAATTAAAAGGAGCTATAATCGGAATGATAATCGTTATCGCCGCTTACGCGATAGCGCAATTTGTGATTACATTTACCGAAGATACAATTGAGGGTTATTTGTATTTTTAGAATATTTTAATGTTTAAAACAATTAAAAAAATAAAATATTTTTACATTTTTTTGATTATTTTTTTGTTTTTGATTTTTTTGTTAAGCCGCGGCTGTATTTATGATAAAAAGGATTTAAGCTATGGTGTAACTTTTTCTTTAAAGCAGGCAAAAAGCTTGGGGCTTGACTGGCAAGAAACTTATATAAGCATTTTAGATGATTTAAAAGTAAAAAAAATCAGATTAGCCGCATATTGGGATGAAATTGAAAAAGAAAAAGATAATTACAGCTGGGAGGATTTGGATTGGCAAATTGAAAAAGCAAGCGAGGCCGGAACGGAAATAATTTTAGCGGTTGGAGGGCGCTTACCGCGCTGGCCTGAGTGCCATTTTCCAAAATGGATTGAAAATGTTTCGCAAGAAGAAAAAAGCGAGCAGTTATTGGAATATATTGCATTAACAATAAATCGTTATAAAGATAATAAAAATATTACTGCCTGGCAGGTGGAAAATGAACCGTTCTTGATTAATTTCGGAGAATGTCCTAAACTGGATAAAGATTTATTGGACAAGGAAATTGCCTTAGTGAAAAGTTTGGACGATAGACCGATAGTTGTTACTGATTCAGGAGAATTGTCCGCTTGGATACCGGCGGCAAAACGCGCTGATATTTTCGGCACCACAATGTATAGGGATACTTATTCCAAGCTTTTAAGGTCTTATGTGCATTATCCTATTGAACCGGGTTTTTTTCGCTTTAAAAAAAACATTACCCGTATTTTTTCCAGTCCGGAAAAATGGGTGGTAATAGAATTACAAGCCGAACCATGGGGGCCGGTTCCGTTTCAGAAATTGCCAAAAACAGAAAGAGATATTACAATGAGCTTGGAAAAGTTTAAAGACATGATTGATTTTTCCCGCAAAACCGGTTTTAAAGAATTTTATTTATGGGGAGTTGAATGGTGGTACTGGGAATTGAAAGTGAATGGGGATGGGCGGTTTTGGGAAGAGGCTGGGAAATTGTTTTAGAATAATTTTAATAATATGCCAAAAAATAAAACTTACTCAATCGGCATTGACTTGGGCGGCACAAAAATGAGCGCTGTGCTTTTTGATGGTGAAAAAGTGATAATGGATTGTACTTTGGCAACGCCAAAAGACGATTTGGAACATATTTTTGTAATGATGCTGGCTTTAATTGAGCCTTTGGAAGAGAAAGCAAAAGAATTAAAAATAAAAATTTCCAGGATAGGCTTAGGCGCTGCCGGAGTGATTGATTATAAGGAGGGAAAAATATTGTATTCTCCAAATATTCCTTTAATAAACGGGGTATGCTTAACGCGGGAGCTGGAAAAAAGAACGGGTTTCCCGATAATAATTGATAATGATAGTAATTGTTTTACGCGAGCGGTCGCGACTCTTGGCGTGGCAAAAAAACATGATAATGTTTACGGCTTTATTATGGGAACCGGCGTTGGCGGAGGGTGGTGGCTTAACAATGATATTTATCGCGCGCCTTTTGGCGGGTCAGGCGAGCCGGGAGAGATGATTATTGATTTTAACACGGGCATAAAACTGGAAGAAGCATATCATAAATTAACGCAAAACAATCCAGCTTTGTTAGCCGAAGAGGCGTACAGAGGAGATGTGCTGGCTGAAAAAAGTTATGAAGAATTAGGTAAATTTTTAGGATTAGCTTTGGCAAATATTGTAAATTTAATCGCGCCCAGAGTAATTGTGCTTGGCGGCGGCGCGATTAATTCCAGCGATTTATTTTTGTCTATTGCTAAAAAAACAATGAAAGAAAATATAAGCTCATCAGAAGCCAGAAAAAATATTAAAATTTTAAAATCAAAAATAGGCAAGCATGCCGGCGCCATCGGCGCGGCTTGTTTGGTGAAGTAGATTTTTGTACTTGATTTTTTAATATTTTTCTGCTAAGTTATATATAATAAAGTTCATTAAACTATTGTTTCCGTCTTAAAAGGGGGCGGATTTTTTGTTTTTTAACAACTTAAAATAAAGGAGATAAAAATGGCTAAGAAACGAATTGCTAAAAAAAGAGAGAAAATAACAAAAAAGAAAACTATTATTCCTGACACAAATGTAATTTTACATGACGATGAATGCCTTTATCATTTTGATGAGCATGACATTATTTTGTCGGTTGTTGTGTTGGAAGAGTTAGACGGATTTAAGCGCGGCAAAGAACAGATTAATGTTAACGCAAGGAAATTCTTGCGTAATCTTGATGCTTTGTCAAAAAATAAAATATTTAACGAAGGCGTAAAAATTGGCAACGGCAATGGCTTAATTAGCATTAAATTAAAAACCAGCTGGTGCAAAGAAATAATAGACAATTTTTCCCCTGATAAGCCAGATCACCATATTTTAAACACTGCCTATGCTGTTGCGAAAAAGAAGGGGTTTAAAAATGTTATTTTAGCAACAAAAGACATTAATTTACGCTTGAAGGCCAAATCCGTCGGTTTGTTGGCCGAAAACTATACTTCCGATTGTGTTAAAAATGTTTCAGACATATACAAAGGTATTCGTTCTGTTGAGGGTCTATCTGAAAAAGTAATAAACTCTTTTTACCAGCCACCATTTGAAGCTGATTTGCCAAATAATTTTTTTAAACCCGAATTATTGGCAAATGAATACTTAACTTTAAAAAATGGTAACAAATCTATTTTGGCGGTATTTGATTCTCACACTAAAAAACTCAGGAGTATTCAAATAAAAAAGTATTTTGGTATAAAAGCATATAATACGGAACAAGCATTTGCTTTTGACGCCCTAATGAATGAAAACGTGCCTTTAGTAACTTTAACCGGTAAAGCAGGAACAGGAAAAACATTAGTTGCCCTAGCGGCTGCTTTAGAATTAAAAAAGAATTATCGTCAAATTCTTATCGCAAGACCTGCGGTACCTTTAAGTAATAAAGACTCTGGTTTTCTTCCTGGAAAAATTGAAAACAAACTTGATCCATATATGCAGCCTCTTTTTGATAATTTATCTGTTATTCAAAATGGCAGCAAGGAGATAAGTAAACAAATACAGGGAATGCGGAAAAATAAAAAAATTGAAATTGCACCGCTGTTTTATATTCGCGGAAGAAGTATTGTTAAGGCATACTTTATTATTGATGAGGCTCAAAATGTTACTCCGCACGAAATAAAACAATTATTACACGCGCAGGAAAAGGCACAAAAATTGTTTTTACCGGCGACATCTTCCAGATTGATCATCCGTATTTAGATAGCCAGTCAAATGGTCTTAGTTATTTAATTGAGCGCATGAAAGGACAAAAAATACATGCTCATGTCAACTTGGAAAAGGGGGAACGTTCAGGGCTTTCTGAACTAGCAAGCCAACTTTTGTAAAAAAACCTGAAAGCGGAAAACTTGAAAAAGTTTTCCGCTTTTTAAATTCTTGAAAATATAGTATAATATGTTTAAAGGTTTTAAAGGGCTTAGAGGGCGTAAAAGGCAAGATATATAAAATTTTTTCCTTAAGCTTTGTTGAGCCTTATTATTTTATGTATTTAGAAAAATTAGAAATTCAAGGTTTTAAATCTTTTGCCAATAAAAATACTCTTGTGTTTTCTGGAATGCTTGACGAGAGCAAACGTGGAATTACTGCCGTGGTCGGACCGAACGGTTCTGGCAAGTCTAATGTGGCTGACGCGGTGCGCTGGGCGCTGGGAGAGCAAAGCATGAAAACTTTGCGCGGAAAAAAATCCGAAGATGTGATTTTTTCCGGTTCTGACAAAAAAGGAAAACTCGGAACGGCCGAGGTTTCTTTGCATCTCAACAATGAAGACGGCGTTAAATCCGGCAAGTCTCCAATTGAATATTCGCAAATTGTTATTACCCGCCGTTTGTATCGCGATGGCGACAGCGGGTATATGATTAATAATAATCGTGTTCGCCTGTCAGACATTCAAATGTTGCTCGCGCGCGCGAAATTTGGACAAAAAACTTACAGCGTAATCGGACAGGGCATGGTTGAGGGTTTTTTAAACACTTCTTTATCGGAACGGAAGGAGTTTTTTGATGAAGCTACAGGCGTTAAGCAATATCAAATTAAGCGCGATGAATCTTTAAATAAACTTAGATCAAGCTATGAAAATTTGGCTCAGGCGCGGATGCTTTTGTCTGAAATTGAACCAAGGTTAAAAAGTTTAACCAGGCAAGTCAGCCGTTTGCATAAGCGCGGCGAGTTGGAAACGGAATTGAAAAAAATGCAAATAGATTATTATAGCCGAATTTGGCATGATATTAATGAAAAATTCAAAAATTATAATCATGAATATTTGGAATTGGAAAAAATTAAATTTGTTAAAGAAAAAAAACTTGATAATTTAAATAAAGATTTAGAGCAGTTAAAAATTGAAAGTGAAAAAGAAAATGAATTTAATTCATTGCAAAATGAATTAGGACAAATTCAAGGCAAGAAAGACGAATTAAACCGCGCCTTAGCCAAGGTTGACGCGCAAATGGAAACCAAGTTGGAAGCAAGCGGACAGCATGATTTGTCCTTTTTGTTTAATAAAAAAGAAGTAATTAATAAAGACTTGGAAAAAATCAGCGAAGAAGTTGAAAATATAAATGTAAATATAAAACAAGAACAGGAAAAAATTAAGAATTTAAGGTTTGCCAAAGAAAAAATTGATTCTGAAATCAAGAAGATAAGCAAAACTCTTTCAACAGAAGAAGAAAATACTGAAGACGATAATATGAAAACCGCTAATAAAATGCTGCATAAAATATTAACGGATTTGGAGGCGGCGGAGAATATTACCGAGTTTGAAAAAATCAAAACTCTTACTTTAAAAACAAAAAAAGAATTAAAAGAATTAAAAAATATTATTTTTAATGGAGGCAATTCAAATAATCAAAATAATAAATTAAAAAAAGCGCAAATTGTTTTAAGCAAATTATCTCAAGAAAAAGAGGAATTAATTAATAAAATTAACGAAAATAATCTTTTGTTGTCAGCAAAAACTGAAAGAATAAAATTGTTAAATGAAAAAAAACAAAGCCTTAAAAATGAATTGTTAGAAATTGAAAAGCGCTTACAGCAGAATGAAAAAAAATCAGATTTTAAAGAATTAGGCAAAGAGCAGTCTGTTTTAAAAATGAAAATTGCCGCCGCGCAAGAGAATATTTTAATTATTAAAGAAAAAATAAGCAGCATCAGCGCGTCAGAAGAGGAAAAACGCAATCGCCTTTTTTCTTTGCAAAGAAATTTGCAGGAATTGCAGAGTGAATTAAATGACAGTAATAATCAAATGCAGTCAATAAAAATTAATTCAACCCGTTATGAAACGCGCTTGGAAGATTTGGAAATTGAGATTAGGCATGAATTAAAAGATTTAAGCGCGATTAAAAATAAAATCGG